>WLCR01000012.1 GCA_009705235.1 Actinomycetota bacterium
TAAGAACAACTGCATCGCGTGGTGCACCCTTTTCGCCTGCAAATATCGCTGTTGTAATCCGCGCATTTTCAAGAGCGTCTCCACCTACAAGTGCTGAGATTGGCGCTCTGGAAATACCAAAATCAAGTGGATCAATAAGATCACTGGAGATCTCACCGTTACCAATTGTTAACACTGAGGTAGTGGTGGCAAGTGTGATTTCATCTAATCCATCATCACCACGGAAAACGAAGCCATCTACTCCCCGATCGCCCAACACCTGGGCCATAACTAAATGCACTCGTTCATTTGCAACTCCAATTGCTGCCGCCTTGGGTCTAGCCGGGTTTGCTAAAGGTCCTAATAGATTAAAAACAGTTGGAACTCCGAGCTCTTTTCGTGCCGGTGCAGCAAAGCGCATCGACGGATGAAATATCGGAGCAAAACAAAATCCAATTCCAAGTTCTGCAAAAGATTTCTCCACACCCGCACCATCAAGGTTGATATTGACTCCTAAGGCTTCCAGCAAATCGGCAGCCCCTGATTTTGATGATGCAGCACGATTTCCATGTTTAACAACTTTAACCCCTGCAGCCGCAGCGATGATTGCAGCTGTAGTTGAAATGTTTATTGTGTTAGCACCATCCCCACCTGTGCCAACGGTGTCCACTGCTCTTTCGTCAATAGAAATTGGGGCACAATGTTGATACATCTGAGAAACCAGCGCGCCTACCTCGTCGGAAGTTTCACCTTTAGCTTTCAGTGCAAGTAGAAAGCTTTTGATCTCCTCAATCTCTGCATTTCCAGTGAGAATTTCATTCATGCACCACTGAACATCTGCCGTTTCAAGATCAAGTCCCAACAATAAATGTGCAATATGTGAATTCCACTGCGATTGCATCATTGCCTCATTCAAGCAGAAACGAGTGATGTGCCACGCAATAATTGTGCTGCTGTTGTTGCAAGAGTAAATGGATCAATTGGGTGTACAACAGATGCTTCAGCCAATGACCACGCGGCAAGCCAAGCATCTTCTTTTCGTCCTGTAATAACCAGAACTGGCGGGCATTCAAAAACTTCATCCTTTAACTGGCGAGCAATTCCAAGTCCACCTTCTTGGGCAGCTTCTCCATCCAGAATGAATAGATCTACATGTGATCCTCCGTTTTTGCTGTCTACATAGGCCCGTAAGGCAGACCCGGTCGCGAATTCGTGAATCTCGTGTTCTGGTAAATCTGCCGCGACTCTTCGCCCCAAGGCAGAAGCAATTGATGCTCGAACCGATGAATCATCGGAGTAAACAATGATCTGCTTCTTAGGTTCTGTCATAGGTCAAAGTCTATTCTCGAATTGATGCCCCGAACTCATTTTTTTGATCAGGAGCCAGCACTTTTAAAGTGATCCGTTTCACCTCGGATGCGCCCATTTTCGACACCCCATGGGCTTGATGGCAAGACGGCGAGCCTGATTTCGGGAATAATCGCCCCTATGTCAAGCACAGTCGCACACCAGAAAATCACACGCCCCAACGCCGTAGCAGTGGGCACAATCGTGTGGCTTGCAAGTGAACTTATGTTCTTTGCTGCTTTGTTTGCAATGTATTTCACAATCAGAGCTGTGCAAGGTCCAGAAATTTGGGCGGAATCTACTGAGCTGCTTAATATTCCTTTTGCTGCCTTCAATACAACAATTCTTGTTCTTTCATCCGTGACATGCCAGTTTGGTGTCTTCGCCGCTGAACGTTTTCAGAATCATCGAACAGGAAATTTATTTCAAATCAATAAATGGGGAATGCGCGAATGGTTTGCGACAACATTTTTAATGGGAGCCTTTTTCGTTTCGGGTCAAATTTATGAATATGCAATGTTGGTGTCCGAAGGAAAGACTCTTTCATCAGATGCATACGGTTCGGTTTTCTATATTGCTACGGGGTTTCACGGCTTACATGTAACTGGTGGATTGATCGCATTTTTGATTGTCATGGTTCGAGTTTCAAAGGCGCGACGATTTACTCATCAGCAAGCAACAACAGCAATCGTAGTTTCGTATTACTGGCACTTCGTAGACGTCGTGTGGATCGCGCTCTTTTCAGCGATCTACCTCATTAAGTAGTAAAGGAATCACGTGAAGCGCATATCTCGCTACCGTCGCCACAAAGCGGCTGGACCATTTCTACTTCTCTTGGCTTTACTAGCAATCGGAACAACTTTTAGTGTTGCGAGTGCGACAACTGCGGCAGAAACTACTTCTGCAGATCGCTCATTACAAATTGAAGAAGGACGCCAAATTTTTCTAAAGGGTTGCTCTTCTTGCCATGGACTAAATGCTGAAGGAGCACAGATCGCACCGTCGCTAATAGGCGTTGGAGCCGCGTCCGTAGATTTTCAAGTTGGTACCGGTCGCATGCCTATGGCGGACATGAGCACCCAAGCTATGCGCAAGGAACCTCTTTATAATGCAGAAGAAACAGCAGCTTTAGCTGCCTATGTCGCATCACTTGCACCCGGACCTGCTATTCCTGGTGAGTCAGAACTTAATTTTGAACGTGATGGAAGCACTGCCGAAGGTGGAGAGTTATTCCGAAATAACTGCGCAATGTGTCACAACTTCGCTGGTCAAGGCGGTGCGCTATCGCAGGGAAAGTACGCTCCAACATTGATGGGTGTCGAACCAAGGCATATTTACGAGGCCATGGTTACTGGTCCACAATCCATGCCAGTGTTTAGTGATAAAACAATTACACCTGAAGAAAAGCTATCCATCATTAAGTGGATTAAATCTGCTGAAAAGGAACCGAATCTTGGTGGAGCATCTCTAGGGCGCGTAGGTCCTGTGACAGAAGGTTTATTGGGTTGGGTTCTTGGACTAGGCATACTCATCGGTGTTGCCGTCTGGCTAGCAATGAAGGCGAGATAGAAACATGTCTAATGAAATCGAAGCTATAAAAGATCCAGGACTTCCTGCACATGTTCACCGCAAGGCAGATACCGATTCAGCTGCAGCAGATCGTGCAGAACGCCAAGTAGCAATTCTTTTTGGGATTTCTGCACTAGGAACAGCTCTCCTTATTGTTTCTTACATTTTTATTCCGGATGATGTTTTCATTTTTATTCCTGTTATGGGAAATCAGAATGCTCATCAGCTCGGTCTCGGCTTGGGCATGGCAATTTCATTATTTTTTATCGGCATGGGTGCAATTCATTGGGCTAAAACTTTGATGCCTGATACAGAAGTAGTTGCACAACGTCACGAATTCCGTTCCCCCGATTCTGATCGCAAAGAGTTTGTGGAAGCAGTAAAATCTGGCGCAGGCGCTGCTGGATTAGGTCGCCGTTCTTTGATCAAGAAATCTCTCGGAGCCGCTCTTGGTTTATCTGCACTGTCTCCTCTGCTTCTCCTTCGCGACTTGGGTCCATTGCCTGAAAAAGAACTTGAAAAGACAACCTGGAAATCAGGTACCTACCTAGTGACCGATCCAGGTAATCGTCGTATCAAAGCCTCAGATCTTGAAGTTGGCGCAGTAGCTCAAGTACTTCCTGAAATAGAAGATCCAGAGCATCGTAAACTAAGCGACATCGCTAAGGATGCAGTGTTGCTCATTCGTCTTCGCCCGCAAGAGTTCAACCTTGAAGCTAACAAGTTGGCTATGACTCATGATGGCATTATTGCTTTCTCAAAGATTTGTTCACACATGGGGTGCGCAGTAGCGCTCTATGAACAACAAACAAAGCACCTTCTCTGCCCATGTCACCAATCAACATTTGATGTAACCCGTGGGGCAAAAGTTATCTTTGGACCTTCTGCCAGGCCATTACCTCAATTAGATATTACAATCGACCAAGAGGGTTATTTAGTGGCACGCCAACCATTCTCCGAACCCGTCGGACCTAGTTTCTGGGAGCGAAACTCACAATGACAGTTGAAGCGCGTTTAGGGTCTGTTGCAAATTATGTAGATGAGCGCACTGGTGCTGCTGCATGGATGAAAAAGAATTTACAAAAGGTGTTTCCTGATCACTGGTCTTTCCTATTGGGTGAAGTTGCGCTGTATTCATTTGTTATTTTGCTCCTGTCTGGAACATTCCTAACATTTTGGTTTGACCCATCTCAGCGGGAAGTTGTTTATGAAGGCAGTTATGAACCGCTAGAGGGTATAAAGATGTCGGCCGCTTACGCTTCGGCTCTTCATATCTCTTTTGAAGTTCGCGGCGGACTATTGATGCGCCAGATCCACCACTGGGCTGCACTGATTTTTATGGCAGCGATTGTTGCTCACATGATGCGCGTGTTTTTCACTGGAGCCTTCCGCAAGCCACGTGAAGGAAACTGGATTATTGGTATTGGACTTTTAACCCTCGGAATTGTTGAAGGATTCCTTGGTTATTCACTTCCTGATGATCTCTTGTCCGGTACCGGAATTCGTATCGCCGAAGCGATCATTCAAGCCTTACCTGTCGTTGGTTCTTATCTCGCCTACTTTGCTTTCGGTGGAGCCTTCCCGGGAGAATCATTTATTCCTCGAATTTATACAGTTCACGTCCTGTTATTGCCTGGAGCTTTCCTAGCTCTGATCACCGCTCACCTCATGCTTGTCTGGTATCAGAAGCACACTCAGTATCCAGGTCCAGGTCGCACAGAAAAGAATGTTGTTGGATATCCATTAATGCCTACATACATGGCTAAAGCTGGCGGTTTCTTTTTCATTGTCTTCGGTGTGACAGCGTTTTTAGCCGCTGTTGCATCTATAAATCCAATTTGGCTTTATGGTCCGTACACGCCAGGACAAATTTCAGCCGGTTCACAACCCGATTGGTATATGGGATGGCTGGATGGATTAGTTCGAATGGCTCCCCCAATCGAGACTCACGCCTTTGGCCACACTATTTCCTGGAATATTTTGGTACCGGGATTAATTATTCCTGGAATCTTGTTTACTGGAATGGCTTTGTATCCATTTATTGAAAGTTGGATAACTGGCGATAAGCGTGAACATCATTTGTTAGATCGTCCACGCAACGCACCAAACCGCACCGCACTTGGTGCCATGTCACTTACATTTGTGATGGTGACTTTGATTAATGGTGGCAACGACATTATTGCTACGCATTTCGATCTTTCGATCAACCAAATCATGTGGGGCACTCGATTTGGCGTATTTATCCTGCCTCCGCTTGCATTTGTGATCACAAAACGACTTTGCTTGTCCTTACAGCGTGCTGACCGTGAATTAGTTCTACATGGTCGCGAAACCGGAACACTTCTACGTTTGCCACATGGTGAGTTTGTAGAAGTGCATGAACCGATTTCACCTGAGAAGGCATTCCTACTGACATCACACGAGCAAGCCCCACCACTAGAGCTACCAGAGGTAGATGGCCGTGGAGTAAAGCGTGCAGGTGCCTTAAGAAACAAGCTGCGTTCGCGTATGAGTGTTGCAAATGCCGAAGCAATTCCTAAGGTTTCAGTTAACGATCTGAAAGAGATCGAACATCACTAATTAGCTATAACAAGCCAAACACCCAGGGCGGTAACTCCTATTCCTAGGAAGCCTTGGGTGTTTACTTTTTCACCAAATAGAAGGAACGCTTCTACTGCGGTAGCTGGTGGGACTAAGTAGAACAAAGAAGAAACCGAAGCTGCACTGCCAGTATTGAGCAACCAGAGCAATAACAAAATTGCACCAACAGATATACCGCCAATTAACCACACAAATGCAACAATAAATTGGCCGCTCCACTGAATCCGAGTCCCACTAGTTGCTACAGCAGCTATTGCGAGGATCAAACCACTCGCGAGATATTGGTATGCAGTTCCAGAGATCAATGGAACATCCGTGCCAAACTTTTTTTGCAGTAAAGTCGCAGTCGTACTGCCAATTAATGCAATAAGAATCCCAATAACACTGCTAGCAGGAATATCTTGCTCAAAGGTAGGGCCCAACACTAAAACAACACCTATTAATCCAATCACTAATCCAGCTACTTGCTTTGCCTTAAGCTGCTCTCCCAAAATTTTTACAGCCATAAGTGACACTAAAACTGGTTGCAGACTAGTCACGACAGCGGCCACACCTGCCGGAAGTCCCTTGGAAATGGAGAAAAACACACCCCCTAGGTAACAGGCATGCAGAAAGAAGCCAATCAGTGATGACCGCCTGATTGCGGATGCGCCAATTGATATGGGTAATTTCAAAACCAGAGCAATTACAAAGAGAATGAATGCCGCAATCAAAATCCGAACTGACAAAAACACGAAGGGATCTGCGTAGGGCAAACCATATTTCGCACCTACAAATCCGGTGCTCCATAAAAGCACAAAGAGCGCGGGAGCAAATCTAGAAAGCTTTAAGCCTCGCAAATCGCCTTCAACCGCACTAATGATTTAGCCATCCACTTGGGGTTGTGCGCCATGGTTCCTGTCATCTTCAGCCAACGCGCTGCATATCCAGGTATTGCGCTGGCATCAAAAGACTCCGTAACCTGCGTAGATCCATTGCCTAAATCTGCGAGCTCATATGACCAGGTCCACTTCATCAAATGGCACCAGGTGATCTTTTTATTCTCTTCGAATGCGACAACCGTATTTTTGATGCGATATGGGACCTTAATTTTCATAGCCATGGAAAATTTAGCGCCTAAAAACAATCTTTCTGGGCCGGAGATAGATTTCTGAATAGTGTCAGATCCATCAAATAGTCGATGGGACGCTGGATTTGCAAGGACATCAAAGATTTTGTGTGCAGGAGCTTTGATGATTATGCGAGCAGCAGTTGTATTCGGAAAATCTGTCGTAAGAATCTCTGCCCGTACATCGCTCATTAATGTACCGAAGAACTCGTTGGCTTCTCATATTCGGTGACCATTCCTATGACAGAAATCATTAGTGCACCGAGACCAATCAGTGAAAGCCACCAACCAACTAATAATCCCAAACCAAGCGTGCAGGCGCTCAACGCAACTGGTAAAGGCCACCATGAATGTGGGCTGTAGAAACCAAGTTCTCCAGCGCCATCAGAAATTTCTGCCATGAGATTATCTTCAGGAAGGTCTACGCCGATTCGTTTTTGTGTAAACCAAACATAAAATCCAATCATTCCCGCCAAACATGCAGACAACAGTAAACCGCTAATTCCTAATGGTTCTCCACCGACTAGGACATACACAACTGTGACAATCGCGTAGAAAACGGCAAGTCCGCCAAATAACTTCCAAGAGGCCTTCATTGTTTAATGCTTCCCCTCAATTGTGATGTGTGGGTGGTGCAAATCAAAAGCTGGTCGTTCACTAGAAATTCGGGGCATAGACAAGAAGTTATGGCGTGGTGGAGGACACGATGTAGCCCACTCAAGAGAACTTCCGTAACCCCATGGATCATCTATCTCAACCATTGGAGATTTACGAGTAATCCAAACATTTACAAAGAATGGAATCATTGAAAGTGCAAGCAAGAATGAACCAACAGTAGAAACTGTGTTCATGAATGTGAAGCCATCACCTGGAAGATAGTCAGCATAACGACGCGGGAATCCCTTAATACCCAACCAGTGTTGAATCAAGAAGGTTAAGTGGAATCCAACAAATAAAGTCCAGAAGTGAATTTTACCTAGCCGTTCATTGAGCATGCGACCTGTCATCTTTGGCCACCAGAAGTAGAATCCTGCAAACATTGAAAATACGACCGTTCCAAAAAGAACATAGTGGAAATGCGCAACAACGAAATAGCTTGCAGAAACTGCAAAATCAAGTGGTGGTGAAGCCAGGATAATTCCTGTCAAACCGCCGAATAAGAAAGTTACAAGGAAACCCATAACCCACAACATCGGAGTTTCGAAGGTGACGTGACCTCTCCACATCGTTCCGATCCAGTTGAAGAATTTCACACCTGTTGGAACACCAATCAAGAAGGTCATGAAGGAGAAGAAGGGAAGCAAAACTTGCCCGCTTGCAAACATATGGTGCGCCCATACTGAAACCGATAGCGCTGCAATTGCGATTGTTGCGGCGATAAGACCCAAGTAACCAAAGATCGGCTTGCGGCTAAAGACCGGCAAAATTTCAGTAACAATTC
Organism: Actinomycetota bacterium; assembly: GCA_009705235.1. Taxonomy (GTDB): domain Bacteria; phylum Actinomycetota; class Actinomycetes; order Nanopelagicales; family Nanopelagicaceae; genus Planktophila. Next base: position 8,046 of record WLCR01000012.1, read on the forward strand.
CAAAGAATGGAAGAGCAAGGATGTAAACCTCGGGATGACCAAAGAACCAAAATAGATGTTGCCACAGCATTGCACCGCCATTGGCCGGATCAAATAAATGCGAACCGTACAGTCGATCCGCTTCCAACCCTAAGAACGCTGCCGCTAGCGGTGGAAATGCGAGTAAAACTAAAATTGATGTGAGTAGAACGTTCCACGAAAAGATAGACATACGAAACATTGTCATTCCTGGTGCGCGCATCGTAAAGATTGTCGTAATAAAGTTAACGCCACCCAGAATTGTTCCGACGCCACTGATTGCCAAACCAATAAGCCAGAGGTCTCCACCAATGCCCGGTGAGTAATCAGAGTTTGCAAGTGGTGCGTATGCAGTCCAACCAAATGATGCTGCTCCACCTGGAGATAAGAATCCGGTGAATGTCATTAATCCGCCGAATAGGAATAACCAGTAAGAGAACATATTCAAACGTGGGAATGCAACATCTGCTGCACCAATCTGGAGCGGCATGATCACGTTAGCAAAGCCAACAAACAGGGGTGTTGCAAACATCAACAGCATTATTGTTCCGTGCATTGTGAAAATTTGGTTGTACTGCTCATTGCTTAAGAACTGCATTCCTGGACGAGCCAACTCTGCACGAAGAACAAGAGCTAAAACTCCAGCAATCAAGAACCAGGCAAAAGATGTTATCAAGTACATATATCCGATTGTTTTGTGATCGGTCGATGTAATCCACTTTACAAAGGACTTTCCCTTTACTGGCGGCATCGCAGCCTTCAGGGTTGTCGTAGGACGATCCGCGTATGTTGTCATGCGTTGCTCCCCTTAAGTGTTTCTAAATAAGCATCGTATTGGGCAGGTGTAACCACCTTCACCGTGAAAAGCATCTGCGAGTGATTGCGTCCACATAAAATATTGCAACGACCCGGGTACTCACCCAATTTGTTGGCCGTGAATTCAAGTTCATTGGTTACGCCCGGAAGATTTTGCATCTGGATCATGAATGCCGGGATCCAAAATCCATGGACAACATCATTTGATGTAATTGTGTAACGCACACGCTCGCCAAGAGGTACCACCAATGTAGGTGGCTGAGTCGGTGTTCCTGTTACAACCGCCTTTTCTCCAGCTTCTGGATAACCAAACTGCCAAGACCACTGAAAACCTTCAACTGTGATTTCGTGTGCGTAGGTGTCAGTTTTTTCCGTAATTATGTTTTGACGTTCAACGGTGAAATAAAAAAGAACCGCAACAATAATGAATGGGATGATCGTGTACGCAACTTCTACTGGAACGTTGTATTGAGTTTGCTTTGGAAACTCAGGACCATCTTTTTTGCCACGATGAAAAACAGCGGGCCATAAAATCAAAATTAAAGTAAAGACTCCGACTACACCCGCAGCAATCCATGCGCCTTGCCACAATGACAACGATGCATCATTTACGCTCGAAACACCTTCTGGAAATCCCCAATCGGTGCTCTGCGAGCAACTGGTTAACAGAAAAACCGGAAGGAGAATGAGCAGTGCTCGTAAGCGGGAAAATAGGGTGCGAGGCATGGAGGTAAGGATAGTTTGTATTAGCCTCAAGCGTGGCACGAGCACATTCACCAGGAGTGGTGGCGCTCCTCACATCGACATTAGAACAGGCTATTTAAGGTGCGCTGCAATTTCATCTGCTGCCACTTGGCCATACGCCTCAGAAAAACGGGCCACAAATTCCTGGGGCGTGAATCTGTATTCCTGAGTACCTAATGTTTCGATGACATATGTAGCGATCAAAGCACCTAGCTGGGCACATCGCTCGTGCGACAACCCCCATGCTAGGCCAGCAATGAAGCCAGATCTGAAAGAATCCCCAACACCCGTTGGATCGGTCTTAGATCGCTCCTTGGGGCAGCCGACTTGAACAAACTCTCCCATTGCGCTTTCAACCTTGGCGCCATTTGATCCCAGAGTTACAACTCGATATTTAACACGTTCCAAAATTTCATGATCGGTCCACCCAGTTTTTTGCATAGCCAACGCTAGTTCGTACTCATTCAAAAACAAATATGCAGCTCCATCAATTAAAAGCTTGATTTCTTCACCGGACATACGTGCCATTTGTTGAGAAGGATCAGCCGCAAATGCAATTCCCTGCTGGCGACAGACTTCGGAATGGCGCAACATTGCTTCTGGATCATCTGGAGAAATCACCATCATGTCCAACCGACCAACTTTGTCCATAATCGGGCTTAATTCGATGTTTCGTGCTTCAGACATTGCACCCGGGAAAAATGAAGCGATCTGATTAAGTTCTTGATCGGTAGTTACAACAAAGTGTGCAGTGTGCAAGGTCGTCGAAACTAATGCATGCGAGGTATCAACTCCGTGTCGTGAAAGCCATGCGTTGTAATCGGCCCAGTCCTTGCCTACCGCTGCTATAAGTATGGGATTTAATCCCAGGACTCCCATTCCAAAGGCAATATTTGCCGCGCATCCTCCGCGACGAACATCCAAACTATCCACTAGAAAAGACAGTGAGACTTTTTCCAACGAACCAGCTACGAGTGAATCGGTGAATCTTCCAGAGAAGGTCATCAAATGATCAAGACCAACCGAACCCGCAACACCAATTTTCATGTGGGGATACTAATGCGAAAAGCGCAGTTACTTAGTTGAATGAATCGCCGCAGGCACAAGAGCCTTGTGCCTGAGGATTATCGATTGTGAAACCTTGCTTTTCGATTGTGTCAACAAAATCAATTGTTGCACCTGAAAGATATGGATCGCTCATCTTGTCGGTAATCACCTTTACTGCGCCAAATTCGCGCACGATGTCACCTTCCATATTGCGATCATCAAAGTAGAGCTGATACTTGAGACCTGAGCATCCACCTGGCTGAACTGCTACGCGAAGGTTTAGGTCATCGCGTCCTTCTTGAGCCAACAATGCAGACACCTTTGCGGCGGCTACGTCGGTAAGCTGAATTCCAGTAGTGGTGGTTGCTTCAGTTGTCATATTAACTCTCCTTGATTGACTCCTGAGACAAGCCTACTCCCCTGATGCCCGGCTAGCGAGTTGAGTCTGATTTCAACACGGCCTCTATAGTTAAGCCATGAGTACACATGAGAGCAAAGGTCGTCCGACCCCAAAGCGCAAAGAGGCCGAGTCGAAACGAAAGGTTTCTTCACTTGCACCGATCGTCACTAAAGATCAAAAGCGTGCATCTAAAGCATTGAGTAAGCAGGATCGAATGGCCCAACGCGCGGCTTATCTTCGTGGCGATGAAGCAGCGTTGCCATTGCGCGATCGTGGGGCTGCTCGTCGTTTCGTCCGCAACTATGTCGATTCTCGTCGCTCAACTGGCGAGTATTTTCTTCCTACTATTTTTGTTGTACTCGTACTTACACTTTTTCCGGTGCCAGCAATTCAACTAGGTGCAATCGCACTTATGTATGCGATGTTAATTATCGCAGTGATAGATGGAATTCTTCTTTCTAAGAAAATTCGCAAAGCGGTCGAAGCTCAATTCCCAGGCACAGCAACAAAAGGACTTGGAATGTATGCCTGGCTTCGATCAACACAAATGAGACGCCTCCGCGCACCTCATCCTCAGGTATCAGTTAGCAAAAAGAAAAACTAAGCGCGAGGGTTCGGGCTTTCATTCTTCTTTGGGTCACGCTCTGGAAGCGTGCCTAGAGCAGAATCGATTGCCTTCATAACATCTGCATCGAGTTTTACTCCTGATGCTTTCACATTTTCTTTGACCTGCTTTGGCTTTGTAGCACCCATGATCGCACTGGACACATTTGGATTCTGAAGGACCCAGGCGATTGCAAGTTGACCCATAGTTAATCCAACGCCATCGGCAATTGGCTTTAACTTCTGAACTGCCTCCAAAACCTCTTCCCGCATCCAACCCTTGATCATATTTGCGCCACTGCCCTTGTCAGTTGCACGAGATCCTGCTGGTGCTTTCTTGCCAGGTAGGTATTTACCAGTCAAAATTCCTTGAGCCATTGGTGACCAAACAATCTGTCCAATGCCCTCTTTTTCAGACAGCGGCACAACCTCAGATTCAATCACTCGCCACAAAGCTGAATACTGAGGTTGACTTGAAACAAATCGGTTGTAACCGCGAGCATCTTGAATAGCTAGTGCAGATTTAATTTGCGCTGCGTTCCATTCAGAAAAACCAATGTAGTGAACCTTGCCTGCGCGAATTAGATCGTCAAATGCACTTAAGGATTCCTCGATAGGTGTTTCGTAATCAAAGCGGTGCATCTGATAAAGATCGATGTGATCTGTCTGAAGTCGCTTCAGGGACGCATTACAGGATTCGATGATGTGCTTACGTGAAAGTCCACGATCATTTTTTCCATTACCTGTCGGCCAATACACCTTTGTAAACAATTCATATGATTCACGCTTTACGCCTTTTAGCGCTTTACCCAAAACCACTTCTGCCTTGGTTCCGGCGTAAACATCTGCTGTATCAAAGGTGGTGATGCCAACCTCTAGCGCGGCCTTTACGCACTTGATCGCTGCTTCGGATTCGATCTGATTTCCGTGAGTGATCCAGTTTCCGTATGAAATTTCAGAAACGTACATTCCGGTACTGCCAAGGCGTCTGTATTCCATGGTCGCAAGCCTATGACTAGCGCGCCTAGTTGCCAACCTCAAATGTGTGTGGTTTGGTTCGCCTACAACTTAATAGCTCACTTGGTAGGGGAAGTTCGGTGAAAATCCGACGCTGACCCGCAACCGTAAGATTCTTTGAAGTTCAGAGTTGCTAAAGAATTAAGTCGGATTACCTAGCAAGTGTTGATGAGACAAACACCCGCCGAGGTTTGCGGGGTGTGCTCCTACCACTAGAAGTGTCGAGTAATTCGTCCTATCTACGTGCGGTTCACTCCCTGTGAGACTCTTTCATTTTTGAGAGGCTACACAGCAATGAAATTCAAAGTATTTTTCTTGATCTTACTTTTAACTGTGCTATCGATTCCACAATCACAAGCAGCTGATACAGGTTGGCGATATTGGGGTTATTTCCAAGCAGCCCCTGGTGCAACCAAGTGGGTAGCTGCGATGACTGGACCCACCGTTGATGTTGCCGATGGAGCGGTAGAGGGTTGGGCATTTACATTTAGCAATGATGCGATTCCAGATGCAAAAGCACCAAAAGTTGCTCCAGCATTTTCAACGATTTGCGGAAAAACGAAACCTGTCGCTGGAAAAAAACGGATTGGCGTGATGGTTGATTTTGGTTCATCTGTTCTACGCCCTAAGGGCGAATCAACACCACGTCTGATTCAACGATGCGTAGTCGCAGATAAAGATGCGTTAGGAATCGAAGTTCTGGGCCAGGTGGTAAAGGTTCGCGCGCAAGGTTCAGGCTTTATATGTGGGATCAATGGTTATCCTGCTAAAGAGTGCGGCGTCGAAATTAAAACTCCTAAGGGCTACCTCAAGAAATAATCATGAACAAACCATCACTGCACCCCTTTACCTGGTGGCTCTGGGCCATCGGATTAGCTGTAGCCATTGTCCGTTTTGATGGAACCTGGTTCACCCTGTCATGTGTGGGTGTAGTGACGGTTGTCGTGTACACACTTCGAGATGATGCTCCTTGGGCAAAGAGTTTTGATTGGACCTTAAAACTTTCCGCTTGGATCTTGGTGGTAAGAACTGTCGTTGGAATCGCCATTGGTGTTCCGATACCTGGCACAGAACTCTTTCGCTTGCCAGTATTTCCCTTACCTTCATGGATGCCTGGAATACGAATCGGTGGCGTGGTTACGTGGGAGAGATTGTCAACATCATTGGAAGAGGGCTTGCTCATCTGTTCCATCATCGTGATATTTGGAGCAGCCGCATCTCTTACTAGCCCACATCGCCTTCTACGTGTTTTGCCTGTTTATATCTACGAGCTGGCTATAGCAGTTGTTATTGCGACATCAGTTCTTCCGCAACTTGTAAGTTCTGTAA
>WLCR01000120.1 GCA_009705235.1 Actinomycetota bacterium
CGCGCAGCTGCTTCTACACGTTGCGTTGTTTCTTCGGAATGAACTAGTGATGTTAATTCGCGAGCCAATGCACGGTGCGCTTCACGTAAACCAGGATTTTCGTTGTGTGATTTTTCAAGTTCTAAAATTTCTTCATGAGATTTGAAAGAAAATACCTTTAGAAAATTGACAACATCTTTGTCATCACTATTTAGCCAGAACTGGAAGAAGGCATAGGGAGATGTCATTTCGGGATCTAACCAAACTGACCCACCTGCTGTCTTACCAAACTTAGTTCCATCAGCTTTCATCAACAAAGGCACGGTCAAGGCATGGCCACTGCCTTGTGCAACACGTCGAATCAAATCTAGACCAGCAACAATATTTCCCCACTGATCTGAACCACCAACTTGCAGTGTGCAATTATTACGACGATACAGTTCTAGGAAGTCATATGACTGCAAAACTTGGTAAGAGAATTCAGTGTATGAAATTCCTCCACCTTCAAGACGTGCTGAGACAGAGTCTTTAGCAAGCATTTGATTAACACTGAAGTGTTTTCCGATGTCGCGTAGAAACTCAATAGCACTAAGTGGTGAAGTCCAATCTAGATTATTCACAACGGTTGCAGGATTTTTTGGTGCATCAAAATCCAGAAACGCTGAAACTTGCTGACGGATACGGTTGACCCATCCTTGAACAATCTCGGTGCTATTGAGTGTGCGCTCTTCATTCTTTCCGCTTGGATCACCGACCAAACCTGTTGCACCACCAACTAGGGCTATTGGGTTATGTCCTGCTAATTGAAAGCGACGAAGTACGAGAAGCACAACCAAGTTGCCTGCGTGAAGGGAAGGCGCAGTTGGATCAAAGCCCACATAGAGAGTTGTTGGCTTCTTCAATGCCTCAAGTAGTGCTGCCTCATCAGTAGTTTGCGCTAATAATCCACGCCAGCGAAGATCTTCGATCAGGTTCATGCGCTCATCATCTCTGAAAATGCCTTGTGCTTGCTGGCAATTTCCTTCTCGGTCTTTGCATTGGCGGATAAAGCATCTTTAATCTGTGCGGCTACAAGAACAGGTGCTGTCCCGCCAGATGTTGTGCGGGAATTAATAGCGCCATGGACCGTAAGCACATCGCGTACTCCCCCATCTAGTTGTGGGTGAACCTGCGCAAATTCTGAATCATTCAATTGATGTAACTGACGACCAGATGATTCACACATCGATACGCACTTTCCCGCAGCATCGTGTGCATCAGCAAATGGTACGCCCTTCTTTGCAAGGTAATCGGCGATTTCCGTAGCTAGTGAGAACCCAGCAGGTGCAGCAAATGCCATCTTCTCGCGATCAAAATCTGTTGTTGCAATCATTCCGGTTACTGCAGGCAGTACCAACATTAATGTTTCGATACTGTCAAACAACGGTTCCTTGTCTTCTTGCAAATCTCGGTTGTATGCAAATGGCAAACCCTTGAGCATGGTTAACACACTCATGAGGTTTCCAACAAGGCGACCAGATTTACCTCGAGCTAGCTCTGCCATGTCCGGGTTTTTCTTTTGCGGCATGATTGAAGAACCAGTTGAGTATGCATCTGCAACTTTTGCCCACGCAAACTCTTGCGAAGCCCACAATGTCCATTCTTCGCCAATGCGTGACAAGTGATTTCCAATCATTGCGCAAATAAATAGTGCTTCGGCAACATAATCACGATCACTAACTGCATCAATACTGTTTTCAAAAGTGGAATCAAATCCCAAATTTTTTGCGGTATACGCTGGTTCAAGTGGAAGTGATGAGCCAGAAAGCGCCCCAGCACCAAGTGAGCTAACTGATGTGCGAGATAGCCAATCATTAATTCGATCAATATCACGAGCAAATGCATGAGCGTGCTTTGCTAATTCATGCCCAAAGGAAACAGGTTGGGCATGTTGAATGTGTGTAAACCCAGGTGCAGGATCATTTACATACTCTGCAGCTTTTTCAAGAATCGCTGTTTGAAGGGCGGTGATCAAGCGGGCAATTTCGAGCATGTGATCAATTGAAAAAAGTCGTAGGTCTGTAGTGACCTGGTCATTTCGAGAACGGCCAGCACGAAGGGCTCCCCCAACTGCGCCAAGTTTTTCAGTTAATCCGCGCTCTAGAGCGCTATGAACATCTTCATCTGAATCGATTGCTACAAATTTTCCAGAAGCAACCTCGGTAGACAGTTCGCTAAGTGCTTGTGCAATTGCCTCCGCATCATTAGTCGCGATTAAGCCGCTTTTTTTGAGGATCGCAAGATGAGCTTTAGAAGAGCGTAAATCGTAAGGAGCTAATCGCCAATCAAAGTGCACGCTTCTAGACAGAGCAAAGACTGATTCCTCAGCGCCTTGTGCAAAACGTCCGCCCCAGAGAGCCATTACTTCCTCTTTCCATCTGCTTGTGCGTAAGCGAGCAATTCTTTCGCTAAAAAGGCTCCACCCGTTGCTTTCTTGGACACCAAGATAATCGTGTCGTCTCCAGCGATGGTGCCAATGACCCCAGTTAAGCCAGCATGATCGAGCGAACTAGCCAAAAACTGAGCCGCTCCTGGAGGAGTGTGAATAACAGCCAGATTCGCACTGTGATCAACAGACAAGATCAGCTTTGAAGGAAGAGGAGTGCTACGAACTATCGCATCATCGGAACTTTCGCGAATTTGATAGGTACTCTCGCCATCTTTATTGCGAGCTCGGACTGCCCCGATCTCCTCAAGATCTCGGCTAGCAGTTGCTTGCGTAACTTTGTAGCCAGCCTTTTTTAAGAGAACGACTAAATCTGATTGCGAATGGACTGCGCCCGATTTAATCAATGAGATTGCTTTTGCTCTACGAGCTGAAACTGACTGAGCATTACTTGGCATCTGCAATCACCTTCCTAAAGATGGAGATGAACTTGGTGATTTGAGGATCTGAAACAATCAGAGCTGGTGCGATACGAATTGTTGTTGCGTTAGCTGCGTTAACAAGTACTCCAGCTTCTCGCATCGCATCTGATACATCAGAAGCTTTCAATGATTCCAATTCGATTCCAAGTAACAAGCCAGCACCGCGAACTTCTTTCACTCCAGGAATAAGTGCTATTTCTTGCATGAGATGTGCGCCTTGCTTTTCAACCTTGCTCAATATCTCTTGCGATTCAATAAATTTGATGGCAGCAAGTCCAGCTGCCGTTGTTACAGGATTTCCACCAAAGGTGGAACCATGGTCTCCCGGTTGGAATAATTCGGCAGCTTTGCCCAACGCAATCATGGCGCCAAGTGGCAGGCCTCCACCTAAACCTTTTGCTAACGTGATTACATCTGGAGTAATTCCCGAATATTCATAGCCAAACCAATCACCTGTTCTGCCCATACCCGTCTGCACAGCGTCAATAACAAGTAAGACACCATTCTTGTCACAGAGCAGACGGAGTTCTTGTAAATAATCTGCCGGCGGGACAATGACTCCAGCCTCCCCCATGATCGGTTCAATAATTACCATCGCAGTTTTTTTGCTTACCGCTTTGCGCATCGCATCGATGTTTCCATAAGGAACATGCTTCACACCCTTAACGAGCGGCA
>WLCR01000121.1 GCA_009705235.1 Actinomycetota bacterium
GCACAACCCTTAACGGCGAAGGTTTGCAACACAAAGATGGTCACTCACTTCTGCTTGCAGCTACTAACCCAGCTGTTGTTGCTTACGATCCAGCATTTGCATTTGAACTTGGACACATTGTTAAAGATGGTCTACGCCGTATGTATGGTGAAAATAGTGAAAATGTTTATTACTACCTAACTGTTTATAACGAGCCATATGTGCACCCTGCAGAGCCTGAAAATCTAGATGTTGATGGTTTGCTTAAGGGAATTTATCTGTACTCACCGGCACCAAAATCACGCAAGAAGAATGCGCAGATATTGGCATCAGGTGTGGGAGTTAACTGGGCTATCAAAGCGCAGCAACTTCTTGCAGATGATTGGGGCGTGAAAGCTTCGGTATGGTCAGTGACTTCATGGAATGAACTTCGCCGTGATGGTCTAGAAACAGATCGACATAATCTGCTAAATCCAAATGATAAGCGCACCGCCTATGTAACTAAGAAATTAGATGGCGCTAAGGGACCTGTAATTGCAGTCAGTGATTACATGCGTGCTGTTCAAGATCAGATTTCTCCATGGGTCCAGCAGCCTTTCTACTCACTCGGAACAGATGGCTTCGGCTTGTCAGATACCCGTGGCGCACTTCGTCGACACTTCAATGTTGACGCAGAATCCATCGCTGTTGCCGTGTTGCAGCAACTATGTAACCAAGGTGATATCAAGCAAAGCATTGTCACAAAGGCTATGAATAAGTATCGTATTCATGATGTCTCAGCTGCAGATGCTGGCAATACAGAAGGCTCAGGTTGATCTCTAGAATTCCAATCACAGATATCTCCCCCGCGGTTTTCTTCGGGGGAGAATTTGTTGCTGTCAAAGCCATTGCTGGAGAAACTATTTCTGTTGGGGCAACCATCACTATCGAAGGTCATGAAACTCTGACTGCAGAAGTTTGTTTATACAACTCCAAGAACAAGATGGTTGATTGCCAACAATTATCGGAATCCTGGCCAGGCACAGATCGATTTGAAGGAACAGTGACTGTTCCGTCCAACGGTGATTTCCATTTTGTTGTAAAGGCATCAAGCACCTCTCAATATCGCACCGTTAATGGTGAATCAGATAAGTATCCAGTTCGCGCTGATCGAGATCGTGCATTAGTCGGTTCTTGGTATGAATTCTTCCCGCGCAGTGAAGGTGCAGTTAAGAAATCAGATGGCAGCATCGTTAGCGGAACTTTTGCCACAGCTACCAAGCGGTTACCTGGTGTTGCTGCAATGGGCTTTGATGTGTTGTATCTGCCTCCTGTCCACCCTATTGGTTATTCGCATCGCAAAGGCAAAAACAACTCACTAGATGCGACAGAGCATGACTGTGGTGTGCCATGGGCAATCGGTAATGCAGATGGTGGCCACGATGCAATTAATCCTGAACTTGGAACGATGAAGGATTTTGAAGACTTTGTTAAAGCTGCAGGCAAACAAGGACTAGAAATTGCAATGGACCTTGCTTTGCAAACATCACCAGATCATCCTTGGGTGCAAACAAACCCTGAATGGTTTAATAAACGTGCTGATGGAACAATTGCATACGCTGAAAATCCACCAAAGAAATATCAAGATATTTATCCAATTAATTTCGATGATGACTACGAGGGTATTCGCAATGAAGTCCTCAGAATTATTCGTTTCTGGGTCTCAAAGGGCGTAAAGATCTTCCGCGTCGATAATCCACACACTAAGCCGGTCCACTTCTGGCAGGACTTACTCGCAATTATTTATGATGAAACTCCTGAAGTTATTTTCTTGGCTGAAGCCTTCACTCGTCCTGCAATGATGCATTCACTTGGAAAAGCTGGATTCCATCAGTCCTATACGTACTTCACCTGGCGTACCAGTAAATTTGAATTAACAGAATATGGACGTGAGGTTTCTGAAACCACCAGTGCATTCTTTAGACCAAACTTCTGGGTGAACACCCCAGATATCAATCCCTTTCACCTTCAAAGCGGCAACCCTGCAATGTTTGCACTGCGGGCGGTTTTGGCATCAACACTTACTCCTTCATGGGGAATGTATGCTGGGTATGAATTGTATGAACATCGAGCCTTTAAAGAAGGTGGCGAGGAGTACATGGACTCTGAAAAATACGAAATTAAAGTGCGCGATTGGGAAGGTGCAGCCAAGAAGGGCTTGACCCTTGCTCCATTCGTAGCGCAGCTGAACTCAATTCGTAAAGCACACCCCGCATTACAACGTTTACGAAATCTAGTTTTTCACGATACAGATTCAGATGCGATTATTGCGTATTCAAAGCGTGAAGGTAAGGATTTAGTGTTGGTGGTTGTTAACTTGGATCCAAGTTTTGCGCAAGGAACAACTGTCCACTGGAACATGGCCGCACTCGGTATTGCTACCCAAGATTTTAAAGTTAAAGATTTGCTCGATGGCGCGTCAATGACATGGAATCCACATACTTTTGTTTCACTTAATCCAACTCGCCCTGTGGGTAAGGTTGCACATATTGTGCAAGTAACGATTTAGAAATGGATTTTTTCTCAAAGTTATTTGCAAAAAGAGGCCCTAGCGAAGTTTCAGTTGCTTCATACCTAAATCCTCATTCTTCATTAGGTGAATTAGATCTGTATCTGATCGGTGAAGGTCGTCACGAACAACTGTGGAAAGCACTTGGCGCACAGGTAAAGCGTGATGAGGCTGGTGCATTGCTGGGTACTGCTTTTTCAGTGTGGGCTCCTAACGCACATGCTGTCTCTTTGATCGGTGACCACAATTATTGGGATCGCAACACACACCAAATGTTTCGAGTTGGATCATCTGGAATCTGGGAAATCTTTATTGCAGATGTTTCTGAAGGCACAAAGTACAAGTTTGCAGTCTGTGGCATCGATGGTCATTGGGTGGATCACGCTGATCCGATGGCGCGTGCAACAGAGATTCCACCATTAACAGCATCAGTTGTAGAAGAGAGTTCATATGTATGGAATGACTCTGCCTGGATTGAAAAGCGTTCACAGTTTCAATCGTGGCGATCTGCTGTATCTGTGTACGAAGTCCATCTAGGTTCGTGGAAACTTGGTTTGAGCTATCGCGAACTTGCAACTGAGCTTGTTGCTTATGTTCAGCAACAAGGGTTCACGCATGTTGAATTCTTGCCTGTGACCGAACATCCTTATGGTCCATCGTGGGGATACCAAGTCACTTCATTCTTTGCCCCGACTTCACGTTTTGGCTCACCTGATGAATTCAAATTCCTTGTAGATGCCCTACACAATGCAGGAATAGGCGTGATATTAGATTGGGTTCCTGCACACTTTCCCAAAGATGAATGGGCTTTGGCCAAATTTGATGGAACCGCGCTCTATGAACATGCAGACCCTCGACTTGGAGAACATCCAGACTGGGGCACGCTTATCTTTAACTTTGGTCGAAATGAGGTTCGCAACTTCTTAGTTGCAAGTGCTCTGTATTGGCTTACTGAATTTCACATTGATGGTTTGCGTGTAGATGCAGTTGCCTCAATGTTGTACTTGGATTATTCACGTGAAGAA
>WLCR01000122.1 GCA_009705235.1 Actinomycetota bacterium
AAGAAGGTGTTGCATTACTGCTTGGCCTAGATCTTATTGCTTCTTCTTTGCCAGATGACCGGCAAGATTTGTTGGAAGCCACAGAGTCTTTGCGAGGGCGTCTCACAAAGATTTTGGGAGTACCGGTTAAGTTATCGGTTGCAACGAACACATCTGGTTCTGTATTGACGGCGATCTCTCACGCAGTTCAAACTAATGGCGGTTTGAAATTACGTTATCACTCGATGTACAAAGATCTGGTGTCAGAGCGTGTTGTCATACCGGTGGATATTTATCAGAGTAATGAAAATCTATATATGCGCGCTTATTGCCTTACTTCATGTGATTATCGAGAATTTCGGGTTGATCGCATTGAACTAGCAACACCAGAACCAGTTGTTGAAAATTTTGTTCAAGACACAAAAGATTCTAAGAAAATTAGCTTTTCCCTGGTACTCCAGAAAGCTTCAAGAGATGTATGCGAACGTTTTGCCATCACCAACATCGAGATAGGAACTTCAATCGAACTCTCTTCCTTTTCAAAGCAGTGGATCGAGAGATCGGTTATGGCCTCAGGCGGGGCGGTACTCCTACAAACACCACCAGAGATTCGTGCGGAAGTGGCTAAGAAGGCCCAGTTGATGCTTAATCGTTACAAAGAGGCTTAATTTCCACTTTTAACCCGCATCGCTCTGGTGTAACCTTAGATTAATCGTTAACCAAGGAGTAGGTACTATGAATTTAGGTCCAAGAGAGATTGTTATTCTTTTAATTGTCGTCCTCGTTCTATTTGGCGCTAAACGTTTGCCTGATTCTGCACGCTCACTTGGTCGCTCTATGCGCATCTTCAAGAGCGAAATGAAGGAAATGAAGGCTGATGACGGCGCGATAGAAGAAACCGACAAAACAGAGAAGTAATTTGATGGCACCGGCAAATGAAGCACGGATGCCACTGCTAGACCACTTACGCGAATTACGTAAAAGAGTTCTGCGTTCTGCGATATCTGTTTTGATTGCTTTTGGTGGCGGGTGGTATTTTTACAATTCAATTATTACCACCTTGGCAAAACCTGTATGTGATTTAAAGGCGGCACAACAAGCTGGTTCTGCAAGTTGTGGTGCTTTATACATTAGCGGTGTTTTGGGACCTTTAGATTTACAAATTAAGGTCGCATTGCTGACCGGTGTAATTGTTTCGGCGCCTTTCTGGCTGTATCAGTTATGGGCTTTCATTGCTCCAGCTCTTCATAGAAAAGAGAAGAGAACTAGTGTTCTCTTTGTTCTTGCTGCAACACCATTTTTTGCTATGGGTGCAACGCTGGGATACTTGATTCTTCCAGTTGCAATTAAGGCCCTTTTCGGTTTTACCCCAAATTCAATAAGCAACCTCGTACGATTTGATGATTATCTAGACTTTGTCCTAAGGCTTATTTTGTTAGTTGGTCTTGCATTTGAACTGCCAATATTTTTGCTGACTTTCAATCTCATTGGTTTTATGCGAGGCAAAACTATTCTTAAACCATGGCGTGCATGGGTATTTGGAATATTTCTCGTGGTCGCTGCCTTTTCGCCAACCGCAGACCCGCTCAGTATGATTTTATTATCTGCACCTTTAATTGTTCTTTACTTCATGGCTGGTGGAATCGCGGTTCTGGTCGACAAAAAACGGGATAAGAAACAACTCTCAATCGAAACTGGCTCAATGGCGATTGAGGCACCAACACCTATTCAAGATTAGCCGATAAGGTCAGCCCATGTGGGCGCTCGTAATTAATCCCGTTTCCGGCCAGGGTAAAGGCACCACGGTCGGAACTTATGTTGCTGGATATTTGAATCAGCATAAGACGCCTTTCACAATTATTACCGGCAACTCATCAGTTGCTGTGAGCGATCATCTTCGGAGTTTTCTTGATAGAAACCCGGAATGTGAAGGGGTGATCGCTGTGGGTGGAGATGGATTGATGCACATCATTATTCAACTTGTAGTGCCTTCACAAATACCGTTCACAATCATTCCAGCCGGTACCGGTAATGATTTTGTTCGGGCGTTGGGGTGGAGTTTGGATTCTCTTGATTTGCAGTTGTCTACAGTTATTTCTACGAAGCCGACATCTATTGATCTCGGGCTTGTCGATGGAGAATGGTTTGGAGCAATTCTGTCCACGGGTTTTGATTCTATTGTTAATGAGAAAGCTAATACGATGCAGTGGCCAAAAGGCCCAATGAAATACAACGCCGCTATCGCACTGGAGCTGCCTCGCTTCAAACCACGTCACTACGAAATCGCACTCGATGACCGCACAATTTCAACTGAAGCTATGCTGATTGCCGTATCAAATGGAAGGTCTTACGGGGGAGGGATGCTTGTTTGCCCAAATGCGAACATTAATGATGGTCTTTTCGATGTCATGGTTCTGCATCCCATATCCAAACTGGAATTTATGAAGGTTTTCCCCCAAGTTTTCGCGGGTACCCATATCTCGCATCCCGCGGTCGAAATCGTCCGTAGCAAACATGTCAGTATCGAATCTGATGCTGTTGCGTATGCAGATGGAGAGCGGATTGGGCAATTACCCGTTGCAGTTGAATGTATCCAGGATGCAACGCAAACGTGGGTCGCATGAGCACACCTGCCGAACGGTACGCGGCCGCTAAATTGCGCGGTAAACATCCGATAACAACAGATTTTCTGCTGACCTTTGAATTTGAATTTGATCCGTTTCAAGTTGCAGCTTGCCATGCTGTTGAAGATGGCAAGGGTGTTTTAGTCGCGGCTCCCACAGGGGCAGGTAAAACGGTTGTAGGTGAATTCGCTGCCTACTACGCATTACAGGCAGGGAAAAAGTGTTTTTATACAACGCCAATTAAAGCTTTGTCTAATCAAAAATACTCCGAGTTTGTCGCTAAATTTGGAGAAGATCGCGTTGGTTTGTTGACCGGTGATACAAGTATCAATGGCGAGGCAGATATTCTCGTAATGACAACCGAAGTTCTTCGCAACATGTTGTATGCAGGTTCAAACACCCTCACTAATTTGGGGTGTGTGGTCATGGATGAAGTCCATTACCTTGCCGATAAATTTCGAGGAGCTGTTTGGGAAGAGGTCTTAATTCATTTAATGGAAAGCGTTCAGGTAATTTCCCTCTCTGCAACTGTTTCTAACGCTGAAGAATTTGGCGAATGGTTGGGAGAGGTTCGAGGAGAAACAGAAGTTATTGTTAGTGAGATTCGACCGATTCCTCTATTTCAACACGTGCTCATCGGCAATCGGTTATTAGACCTTTTTGATGCACCAGGACGAATCAACCCCGAGGTATTGAATAGAGAACGTGAAATGACAAGACGTGCCTCCCTTGGTAGAAATCGACGCGGACGTTTTGCCGAACCAAGTGATCGTATGTCACGCGCGGACATTATTGAGAAATTGCAGGGAGAGAATTTATTGCCTGCGATTACCTTTATCTTTTCACGAATAGGATGTGACGCAGCGGTCAAACAATGTCTCCAGGCTGGTCTTCGCTTAACAT
>WLCR01000123.1 GCA_009705235.1 Actinomycetota bacterium
CGTGGTTTAAGGTCAGGGGTAGGAAATAGCAATTCTCTAAGTGAATTGACAGGTCAGAAAGGGGTAATTAATGACCCTCATAACTGTTTATGGCCGGACGGGGTGCCATCTCTGCGAGGTCGCGTTACAGCTTTTGCAATCAATGCAGGAAGAACTCACATTTGATCTTGAAGAGATTCTGATTGATGGAAATGAGGAGTTAGAGAAACTGTACGGCGAGAAAATTCCTGTCACGCTTATTGACGGAAACCATCACGATTTCTGGCGCGTAGATCCAGAGCGGTTTAGAACTTCCCTTGAAAAACATCGTCAGCATCAATAATTTTGTATGAGTAACCTTGTTCAGCTAAGAAGCGCTGACGATTTTGTGCAAAATCCTGATCGATAGTATCTCTTGAAATTACTGAGTAAAACTTTGCACCCCGGCCATCAGACTTTGGTCGCAAGATGCGTCCTAGACGTTGTGCTTCTTCTTGACGGCTACCAAATGCTCCCGATACCTGAATTGCAATTGTTGCGTCAGGTAAATCAATTGAAAAGTTAGCCACCTTTGATACAACTAAACATTTAATTTCACCTGTTCTAAATTGATTAAATAAAATTTCTCGCTCTTTAATTGGGGTTTCACCCTTAATTAGCGGAGCACCTAATACTTCAGATAAATCATCTAGCTGATCGATGTATTGGCCAATGACTAATACCTGGTCATCTGCGTGCTTTTCTACCAAGGCTTGTACAACATCACGCTTTGTACGAGTGGTTGCACAATTGCGATAGCGGTTTTCTGGTTCAGCTGTCGCATATGCCAGGCGTTCTGTTTCAGTCAGATTCACGCGAACTTCGATACATTCAGCAGGCGCGATATAACCTTGCGCTTCAATTTCTTTCCATGGAACATCAAAACGTTTTGGCCCGATAAGCGAGAAAACTTCACCTTCCATGCCGTCTTCGCGAACCAATGTTGCAGTTAACCCTAAACGGCGGCGTGATTGGATATCAGCGGTAAAGCGAAAGATCGGCGCAGGTAATAAGTGCACTTCATCATAGATAATTAGGCCCCAGTCATATGAATCAAAAAGATCTAAATGTGCATACACACCATTCTTTTTCTTGGTCATAACTTGGTACGTTGCAATAGTTACAGGGCGAATCTCTTTCTTTGCCCCTGAATATTCACCAATTTCATCCTCATTAAGAGTTGTTCGCTTTAGCAATTCTTCACGCCATTGACGCGCAGCGATGGTGTTTGTCACCAAAATTAATGTAGTTGCTTTGGCATGTGCCATTGCAGCCGCGCCAACAATCGTTTTTCCTGCACCACAGGGCAGAACCACAACCCCTGAACCACCATGCCAGAATCCTTCAGCCGCGAGTTCTTGGTAAGGACGAATCTTCCAATCTTTTTGCACCAAAGAAATCTCATGAGCTTGGCCATCAACATAACCCGCGAAATCTTCTGCGGGCCAGCCAAGACGCAATAAAGATTGTTTAATTTGCCCGCGCTGGCTAGGTAAAACAGTAATAGTTTCTGGATCAATTCGGGCACCAAGTAATGGAGCAATCTTCTTTGCGCGAATAACTTCTTCCAGTACCGCAGTATCAGTTGTAATCAGAATCAAACCATGTACTGGATCCATCTCAAGTCGCAGGCGACCATATCGCGACATTGTTTCTGCAACGTCGATAAGGATTGAGTGGGGGACGGCGTAGCGCGAATACTTAATTAAGGTATCGATTACTTGTTCAGCGTCATGTCCTGCAGCGCGTGCATTCCATAATCCAAGTGGCGTCAAACGATATGTGTGTATATGTTCTGGTGATCGCTCTAATTCAGCAAATGGAGCAATAGCTCGTCGACATTCAGTGGACATTGGATGGTCGATGTCGAGCAGCAGCGTTTTATCGCTCTGAACAATTAACGGCCCATCAGTCATTAAGTAAGTCCTTTATTAGCGCGTGTAATAACCTGCTGCGATCTTCAAGAGTACTGATGTCTACCCATTCATGGGCTGCGTGTGCTCCACCACCAACTGCGCCTAGTCCATCTAGAACTTGTGCACCTGCAGCGGCAGCAAAGTTGCCATCACTTGCTCCGCCGACTGATGCATGTCCCAAAGGTGGCATTCCAAGCTCTTGTGCAACTTTCTCTGCTCGTTCGTATAAGGCCATGGTTGAGGTTGTTTCTAGTGGAGGACGATTAAAGCCGCCAGTAATTTCATATCGTGTTGCCGCATTGACGGGCTTTAAACCTTTAATTGCAGCGTCAACTCGTTTTAGATCATCCATTGAATACGAACGGATATCTATATCAAGAACGGCTAAGTCTGGAACTGTGTTTGTTGTGTTACCTGCATGCAACGTTGTCGGAACAACCGTTGTTCCATGCTCAGAATTTTCCATCGCAGTAATTGCTAAAACTGCATGTGCGATTTCAATTGTTGCGTTAACTCCTTTTTCAGGTTCAAGTCCAGCATGCGATGCCTTGCCATGAATTTTCACTTGATACATTGCGGTACCTTTGCGGCCAGTTTTGACCTTACCGTCAAGTGTTGCCTCTAAAACTAAAACAGCTTTTGCTTTTGCAGAAATTTCCTTGATAAAATCTTTACTTGTTACACTTCCCGTTTCCTCATCAGTAGTGGCTACTAGAGCTGCACTTCCGGTGATTCCCTTCATCGCATATAACGCTTGAACAAATCCCGCCTTCATGTCAAAAATTCCGGGCCCACGAGCAGCTGTTCCTTCAACGCTCCATAAAGGTTGAAAAGATCCTTTAGGCCAGACTGTGTCTAAATGAGCAAGCACTACTACATCAGGATTAGTTGCACCCCACCAGAAAACCGGGCGACCATTTACTTCGCGAATTTCTGCAGGTGTTCCTAAAATTCTGGTTGCTATGTCACTCGCTAAATGAACAACATCGCGGCAGGCAGCTAGATCTTCAGTTGGTGATTCCAACTTAACTAACGCTTCGAGGGCTGCCAACATGGGGTAAGTCTATAGCGGTGCCACGCCTGTAATGCGTGGAATTCTGAAGGATTGGACCTCACCTGTTGCATGATCACGTGCAATTAGGGCACCCGCGCTAATTCGTATCGGATCAATAATTCGGTGGGTTACTCCACCATTGTTATCGGCATAGCCAATTGAAAGCGTTTTTTCATCAACAATGAATTGATTCAGAATATCCATTGTTTCGTTTGCAGTTGTGCGAGGTAGTTGACCTAATGCTTCGCTGGCTACCTGACGTAAACGCGATTGACGGTACGTAGATTTTTCACCGGTCCGCAATGTGCGAATTGCAATTGTCAAACTTTCTGTATCCGGAATTTCGACTTCGCCAATCACACGTGGAGGGCGGGGTTTAGTTAATGCACGGTTACTTTTTGGCCCAGTCAAAATCATTCCGTTTGCAGATTCACCTGCTGGTAAATATCCACATTCACGTAATACACGCATCGCATCCGTTGCATCCATATCGCA
>WLCR01000124.1 GCA_009705235.1 Actinomycetota bacterium
ATGATGGACACAATCATTGAACCTGGTGACATTGCGCGTGCTTATGATTTTGGGCCAACTTCCAGCCGAAAAGACTCGGTTTTAACTTCACCTGTTTCACTTTTCCGCAAAGAGCATGCAATGACGCGCGATGATGCACGTCGGGCACTTGGTTTAGATTTAAATCGCCCAACTGCACTTGTTCAGCTAGGTACAGGTGACAGCGATGTTAATGAAAAGATGACCGCTGCATTATCTGGATTGCTTGGTTGGAAAGATTTGCAGGTTGTATTAACTAAAGTTCCAGTTGATAAAGATGGAAACTCGCTTGCTCCAGAAGGTTTAGATCTCAAGGTAGTTCGTTACTTCCCCCTTGCCAAGGTATTGCACGCATTTGATGCTGGAATCTGTGCAACCGGTTACAACGGTGTTCACGAGCTATTACCCGCACAAGTTCCGACTGTTTTTGTTTCTAATATTCGCGGTACAGATGATCAAGAAGCCCGAGCACAGTGGTGTAACGATTTTGGTTTTGCACTTCGTGCCGATCAGGCAAACCTGGCTGATATCACTGAAAAAGTAAAGATGCTTCAAGACCCAGCAGTCCGCAAGCGTTTATCTAACAAGTGCGCAGAGTTACCCAACACAACTGGCGGACAAGAGATCGCTGCCATGTTGTATCAATTAGCAGTAGAACAAAAGCCAGTTCGATCAAAGAGTTTTACCTTCGCACGCCTTATGGCACAGGACCACATCAATCGCGGATTGCGCCATGTTGCTAATCTAGGATTACGACGAGTTGCTCTGGTGTACCGGTTCCTGAATCCGCACATCACAGTGCAAGAAATTGATCAAGCACCACCGGTATTTGGTAGTCACATTACTGCGGCAGAATTACATCCTTTGATTAAGTCAGCCACCCGGTATGAGCATTTAATTGAAGGCGCATCAGATAGTTACCGAAAGCGTCGCGAAGAGATAGCATTTGCAGCCTACGGAAAAGAAATGATTGTGACGAAAACAAAATGAATTTTCGCTCGTGGATTAAAAAGACCCAGATCGGCCGCATAGTCTGGCGTGTGATTATTGGTGTTATCGGTGGCGGAATAACAGTTGCCGGTGCTGTCGCGTTGCTTGGCCCAGGCCCAGGAATCCTGATTCTCTTGGCAGGGTTAGGCATTTTGGCAACTGAATTCGCATGGGCTGGCCGAGTCATGATGCATACAAAACGCATTGCAGCTAAAGCAGCGGAAAAAACAGGCATGAAGCCATGGGTTAAATACTTTTTAATTTCAGGTGGCGCAGTAGTTTCAATTATTGCAATTTTCATTTATCACAGTCGGTAGTTAGAAACTAGATCGGATCTCCCAAAGATCTGGGAATGTTGGATTAAACAAGGTGCTACTTAAGTAAGCCACACCACTTGATCCACCTGTACCCATTTTGTGCCCAATAGTTCTTTCCACCATTTTTACGTGACGATAACGCCATTCCTGCATACCTTCATCAATATCTACCAAGCGTTCACACACCATCGCAGATTCTGGATCATTGCGGTGCACTTGTAGTAGTACTTCTTGCACTGCAGTGTTTGCAACGTATGCAATTGATTTATCTCGGTTCAGGATGTCGGCCGGGACTGCATGTCCTCGCTTAGATATATAAACAAGCGCTGAATCCCACACGCTATTGCGCGCCGTGATTTCCTTGATCTGCTCTTGAATATCTAACGGTAAATGTCCAGCCATTTTGCTATCGCGACGACCTAACAAAGCTTCAACCATTCTGAACTGCGCGGATTGGAAACCACTAGATGATGAAAGATAAGAACGGAAGGCATTGAACTGCAGCGGTGTCATCGTTTCTAAGATGTCTATCTGCGTGACACAGACTTTAAGAATTGTTCTAATACGTCCCAAGATTGCTAGCGAATAATGCGAATCACCAGATTCCATAGCAACTTGTGCTTGCTTGAATTCATGAATTAATTGTTTGAACCACAGCTCGTATGTTTGGTGGATGATAATAAACAACATCTCATCATGTTCTGGGCCAGTAGATAGTGGACGTTGTAGTTTTAGTAGCTCGTCAACAGCTAAGTACGATGTGTAAGTAAGTGCAGAATCAAAGTTTTCGCTCATGTGACGCGAGACCCACCTTCTTGAACCTCTTTATAGCGGCCAGATGCCACTAAATCCCGCATACGTTCTAACCCATCCCAGATTTCAACGTATGACGTTGGTAGCGGGGATATTGCTAATCGAATTGAATTAGGTGTTCTGTAATCAGGAATTACATTCGAAATCGTGCGCAGTGCGACGCAGATTTGCGCGGCATCTGGATGAACAAGTGAAATGTGACCACCACGTTCTTTAGCATCACGTGAAGTATTTAGCTCGATGCCAAGCGGTGCTAACCACACGTCATAGAGCTCGATCATCATCTGAGTTCCGACTGCAGCTTTATGTGCGATTGCATCAATCCCAGCTTCTTTAATCATTGAAAAAGCGGTTTGTACGCAACGGATTCCCATCAACGACGGACTAGCGATCTGAAATCCACGAATTGTTTGTGAACGCTCAAAAACTGGTCCCATTTCAAACTGTGCATCTTGTGCGAACCAACCTTGGATTGGAACCTGTAATTCACTTTGCACACGCTTTGAAACGTACAACCATGCAGGCGCACCAGGTCCAGAGTTGCCGTACTTGTATGTGCAGCCAACACAAAGATCCACACCATTTGCATCAAGATTTAATTCAATGGCACCAACTGCGTGGCTTGCATCCCACACAACTAATGCACCAATAGCACGTACCTGATCTGTAATTGATTTTAAATCCGTACGGGCACCTGATCGATATTGAATAACCTCGAGAGTCACCAATGCCACATCGTCATTGAGATATGGAGCAAGCACTTCGGTTGTAATTCTCTCGTGCTGTGAAATGTTCGGATCTTCGTTGTCAATAATGACAAGTTTTAAACCAAACTGCTTCGCAATTCCATCAAGAATGTATCGATCAGTTGGAAAATTTGCTGCATCCGTAATGATTGTTTTACGACCAGGGCGTGCATGAATTGCTGCAAGACATAGTTGATAAAAATTCACTGAAGTTGTGTCACAGACCAACACCTGACCTGCTGCTGCGCCAAGTGCTGCTGCACCTAACAAGTCACCAGTTGGTTGAGCCTCATCAACCCAATGGCTCCATCCAGTAACAACTTCAGGACCCCATTCCTTGGTCATGAAATCGTTAATCGCCGTAACTGTTGCTTTTGGTAATCGCCCCAAAGAATTGCCGTCCAAATAACACATAGTTGGGTCTGAAATCACGAATTGCGATTTGAAATGTGCCAGTGGATCATTTTTATCAAGCTCTAGCGCGTATTCGCGGTCAGTTACCTTCATGAGGGAAAGGTACGCTCTCCTACCGTGGCGCGCAATGTTGTAAACATCGAAGATGTC
>WLCR01000125.1 GCA_009705235.1 Actinomycetota bacterium
CTGGTGCCGATTTTGTGGAATGCACGCCAGGCTTTGGAGTCGAGCTCCTTCATTCCTTTTTGTGCCACAGGAGAATTAAATCAGATATAGTTGATATGTCAAGTAATAAAAGTAATTACAAGTATTTACAAGTATTTACAAGTGTTTACAAGTTTTACGGGAAAAAGTATGGGGAAACCTCGGAATTAGGCCTGAAGTGAATTCTTCCGGCTTATAGGGCGAGCCTTCTCTAGCCTAATGTTGTATTAATGCTACATAGCATATATGCTACTTGCCATGAGTCGCAATCCAGAAGAACCGGTCTATAACCAGATTGAAGAAGCACGTGTTGCCTTAGGGCTATCTAGGCAGGATCTCGCAGATAAGGCGGGCGTGCATTATCAAACCATCGGCTACCTAGAACGTGAGGAATACAGCCCCTCACTCGTTCTGGCCTTACGTATAGCCAAGTCACTGAACCAAGAGGTATCAGAGCTGTTTTCTCTCACCCCGTTTAAGAAAGGAAGATAATAATGAAGTGGTTAAAGGATGCTAAAAAGATAAAGATCTTATGGATTACTGTAAAACCAAAGAACAAGATTTATTGGTTTGAGGGCGTTACTGAACAGGGCGTGAAGTCATTGCTCGCCGATGAGAACTCAAAGTACAAATGGCTTCGACCTCAGCGAAACCGCAGAGTTTTAGTTGCCCTTATGGTCGTGGGCCTTATTGCAGTGGCGATGGGAAGTTACTGGCCAACTTGGAAAACGAATATGAACTTATCCAGCGGGACTGAAATTGTCATTTACAGCGTCACGGCGATTTTCGTGATCTTTGCTGTTCTCGGCGGCTACTTGCTTCTGCGTATAAGCGTTAGAGGCATAGGCGATGCACCAAATGAACTTCTTGATGAACGCCAAATTAAGGTGCGAGATACCTCATTCCGATATGCCTATTATGCAATGGGCTATGTAGTCCTAGGGCTATTGCTTCTGATGCTCATTGGTCCTGATTTGCAGATGTTTCAACCAAAAGGTAATGATGGAAGCTATCTAGTAATTGCTACCCTCTTTGCTTTTTCATCTATGCCTTCAATGGTTTTGGCTTGGCGGGAACGGGATATCTAAGCGGAAGGAGGGATAAGTCAATGGCTTGGATTGCAGTTATCACAGCAGGAGTGCTTGAAGTGGGTTTTGCAACGATGCTTAAACTCTCAAATAATTTCACCAAAACTTGGCCGAGCATAGGATTTTTAGTTTTCGCATCAGGCAGTTTCTCATTACTTGCTTGGTCACTAAAGGTTCTGCCTATTGGAACGGCTTATGCGGTTTGGACGGGTATCGGTGCTGCTGGAACTGCAATCTTGGGAATGGTCTTCTTCAAAGACCCAGTGTCCATAGCTCGAATCACAGCAATCGTATTCATCATCACTGGTGTAATACTGTTGAACTTCTCAAGTTCCAACCACTAAACCTGAAAGCTTCCGATCTATGGGGCAACCCTTCATTAATTTTGAGTGTAAATGACTTAAAATTCCTTTATGGCTGAAAAGAAAGTTACTGGTCCTGCTTCATATTTTCCTTCAATCGAGAAGAAGTACGGAAAGCCGATTGAACATTGGATGAAAGAACTGAAGAAGGTTTCAAAGCTTGCACACATGGAACAAGTTGCGCACTTGAAAGAGAAGTTTGAAATGGGCCATGGTCATGCAAATGCCATTGTGGCTGTCTTCCGAAAGAAGCACGGTCTATAGGGAGTTTTCGATTACTGCTTAAGCAGTAACTCTCTCATCTTTTCAATTTCTAACTTTTGTGCCGCGATGATGGACGCGCTTAAATCTGCAACAACTTTATTCTTAGAGCCTGCAACATCTTCGGCCATCTCAATTGCTCCTTTATGGTGCTTAATCATTTCTTGAAGAAATAGACGATCGAACTCTGCTCCACTAGCCGCGCGAAGGTTAGACATTTCATCTTCGTTTAGCACCCCATCCATCACGTGCCCAGAATGTACAGATTCCGTATCGCCTAGCCAGCTCTTCATTAATTCAATTTCAGGAGATTGCGCATCCTTTATCTCTTGTGCAATTTGTAAGACTTCAGGATTTGAGGTGTTGAGAAATGCTATTTCAGACATTTCTACTGCTTGCTCGTGATGAGGAATCATCATTTCTGCAAAGGCCATGTCTCCTGAACTGTAATCTGAGTTTGATTGTGTGGCTGATGCGCATCCGGCAAGCAAAAGTGCACTAAATATTGCAAGCCAGACTTTTTTCATTTTCGCCTTCTAATCCTTATTAGTCTTAGTTTCCTGGGCTCACCGTCGACATATTGAAATCTTTAATCACTAGTGGCGGAATTGCCATATTGGACATATCGCCAGCCCACTCTCGTGGTTGAGTCCACTCAGTTGAACCCGCATGGAGGATGCGAGAAAGTGCAGATACAGGAGAGTCATTCCATCGGAAGTTATTTGTGGCACCAACTACTTCGCCACCCTTAACGTGGTAAACACCGTCACGTGTTAAGCCTGTAAGAAGTAGCGAGTTGGGATCAACCATGCGGATATACCAGAATGTTGTCAGCAGTAATCCGTTATCAACCTTCTTTACCAAATCTTCCAGAGTTCCGCTTGCTCCATCAACACTCATAATCAAGTTTTCACCTAATGGCGTGAAATCTAAATTAGTTAGCTTTGCAGATGCCCGAGTTTGAATCAGAGATTGCAGAACGCCGTCTTTGAGCCAGTCAACGCGCTTGATTGGTTGACCATTGTCAAAGACGGATGAGAATGGAGAACTAACTGCGGTTGCAACAAAGTTAGATGCAGGTAATTGCTTGAAGTCTGGATCACTGAAGAACTGCAAAGAAACATTTGAAAGCTTTTCACCAATTCTTGTTCCGCCACCCTTTTTAGAAAATACTGATTGACCTTCTTGAGCATCTCGAGCAGTTGATACCCACATCATGTAAGTGAAAAGGTCTGCAACAGAACCTGACGGCAAAATCGTGTCGTAGCGTCCTGCAGGTAGATCTACTTTTGTTCCCTGCCACTGTAAACGTTGGCGAATTTGTCCATCAATGTCTGCAATAGATACATCGGTAAAGTCGCGAGTTTCTACGCCTGCCCAGGTAGAACGTGAGCGATCGTGGGATTTTCCGGTCATTTCTACGCGGCCAACTGGTGAATCCTTACGCAAACGCAAGCCACCCTTTGATCCGACCCATGTTGTTTCATTGGTGTGTTCGGAATATCCAAAGAGTTCGATTTTGTCAGCAACTGAGCGTGAAAACATATCGCCAAGTGCTGGAGCAAATGTTGAAAATACTTCTGGGCCGGTTGGAACATGCTCTGCTGACCAATTGCCGATAGAAACATCAGTAGCAAGAGGGGAGTAGTCATCAGCTGGACCTGC
>WLCR01000126.1 GCA_009705235.1 Actinomycetota bacterium
ATGGCCAAGAATCTGTTGGTAACCGTACTCGTGTAAAGGTAGTTAAGAACAAGATGGCTCCACCGTTCAAGCAGGCAGAGTTCGACATTATTTACGGCACAGGAATCTCACGCGAAGGCTCACTCATTGACATGGGTGTTGAAATCGGTGTGGTTAAGAAGTCAGGTGCTTGGTACACATACGAGGCAGATCAGCTTGGCCAAGGTAAGGAAAATGCACGTGCATTCCTACTTGATAACCCAGATCTAGCCAATGAGATCGAAAACAAGATCCGCGAACACTTTGTTCCAGTTGAGGTCGATCCAGCACTAGTTGCTGCAATTGATGAGGCTGCCGCAGAGGTGGATTTCTAAGCTCCAATGTTGGAGTTCAAAAAGGTTGACCACGAGGCTGACCCTTACTCAATCGCAAACACCATTGCACTTAATGCTTTGGTTGCCCGCGCCAAGAGTAAGGGTGAGCTTCTGGCTCACTTAAAAAAGCGTGGGGTTGAGGATGATGTTGCCCAGGCAACTATTTTTCGACTTCAAGAAAATGGCTTGATTAACGATTCAGAGTTTGCAAAAGCATGGACTCAATCACGCCACACCTCTAAGAAACTGTCTAAGCGAATCATTGCTGGAGAACTTCGGACTAGGGGAGTAGATCAATTTAGTATTGATCAAGCACTCGATGAAATCGATGATGAATCTGAGTATCGAACTGCGTTTTCACTGGGAATGAAAAAGTACAACACTATGAGTCGGCTAGAGCCAGAGGTTCAGATTCGCAGAATTCAATCCCTGCTACAAAGAAAAGGTTTTTCTTTTCCTACAATCGCTCGAGTTATTCGCGAGCTAGATGTTCAGTCAGACGAGCTGCAGTAGCAACTACAGCAGCAGCATGAATGCGGCCAGGTTGACGTCCTAGACGTTCGATCGGGCCGCTTATGCTTACAGCGGCAATCACCTTGCCGTTTGGTGCACGAACAGGCGCGGAAACAGATGCAACACCTGCTTCGCGTTCTCCAACAGATTGTGCCCAACCGCGACGACGATCAGCAGCAAGCTGTGCTGCAGTAAATCTGGCGTTAGTTAAACCGCGATGAATCTTTTCTGACTCTTCCCATGCCAAGAGAATTTGTGCAGCAGATCCTGCCTGCATCGTTAGCGCTGCGCCAACAGGAACAGAGTCGCGCAGCCCTGATAAACGTTCTGCCACTGCCACACAGATGCGCAGATCTCCTTGGCGGCGGTACAACTGCGCACTTTCCCCAGTTGCATCGCGCAAAGCAGCAAGAGCTGGTGCAGCAGCGGCTAATAAACGATCTTCTCCTGCAGCCGCGCCGAGCTCGCCTGAGCGAGGACCTAAAACAAATCGTCCTGTTAAATCACGTGCCACTAAACGATGGAACTCAAGTGCCACGGCTAAGCGGTGTGCGGTCGGGCGAGCAATGCCGGTAGCGGAAACTAGTTCAGCAAGTGAATGCGGGCCAGCCTCTAAGGTGCTTAGAATTGATACGGCTTTATCTAAGACGCCAACTCCGCTATTCTGTCTGCTCATAGAGTGATATTAACATCTCAGTATCTGATATCGCAACTGGCAGGGTAGGGAGAAGACAAACGTGGGTAAAACGCTAGCCGAGAAAATTTGGGCAGAGCATGTAGTTCGCGCGGCACAAGGCGAACCAGATCTGATCTATATCGATCTACATTTAATCCATGAAGTAACTAGCCCACAAGCATTTGATGGTTTGCGCCTTACCGGACGTACCGTTCGACGTCCTGATTTAACAATTGCAACAGAAGATCACAATGTTCCAACACTAAACATCGATAAGCCAATTGCAGATCCTGTTTCAAAACTACAGGTTGATACATTGCGTGCAAACTGCGCAGAATTTGGTCTTCGTATTCACTCTTTAGGAGATAAAGATCAGGGAGTTGTTCACGTTGTTGGGCCACAACTTGGCATTACTCAACCCGGAATGACAATTGTGTGCGGAGATTCGCATACATCCACCCACGGCGCCTTTGGTGCACTTGCCTTTGGTATTGGTACCTCTGAAGTTGAGCATGTTTTGGCAACTCAAACTCTGCCTTTGCAACGTCCAAAGACAATGGCAATAAATGTTGAGGGTTCACTAAAGCCAGGTGTTACATCTAAAGACATCATTCTTGCAATCATTGCAAAAATTGGCACAGGTGGCGGTCAAGGGTATGTCATTGAATATCGAGGAAGCGCCATCCGCGCCTTGTCAATGGAATCACGCATGACAGTGTGCAACATGTCTATTGAAGCTGGCGCTCGTGCAGGATTGATTGCACCAGATCAAACAACATTTGATTACATCAAGGGCAAGCCACATGCGCCAGAAGATTTTGATGCAGCTGTCGCATATTGGTCTACCTTGTTTACTGACAACGACGCACAATTTGATGTAGAAGTACATCTGAATGCAGATGATCTAGAACCATTTGTTACGTGGGGAACTAACCCAGGACAAGGTTTGCCTCTTAATTCGGTGGTCCCGAATCCAGCAGACATTGCAGATACTGAACAACGCACTGCAGCCGAGCGCGCACTGGTCTATATGGGTCTAGAAGCGGGTATGCCGCTTAAGAAGATAGCCATTGACACTGTTTTCTTGGGCTCATGTACCAATGGGCGAATTGAAGATTTGCGTGCTGCCGCAGATGTACTGAAGGGCAAAAAGATTGCTTCAACATTGCGCATGCTTGTTGTTCCGGGATCTGCGCGAGTTCGCCTTGAAGCAGAAGCAGAAGGTTTGGACAAGGTATTTCTAGATGCCGGTGCCGAATGGCGCAACGCCGGATGTTCCATGTGCCTTGGCATGAACCCAGATCAACTTGCAGTGGGCGAGCGTTCTGCATCAACTTCTAACCGTAACTTTGAAGGCCGCCAAGGTAAGGGTGGTCGAACACATTTAGTTAGTCCACTAGTCGCAGCTGCAACAGCGTTGCGTGGCACTCTGTCTTCACCAGCGGATCTGTAAGGAGCAATTGATCACCATGGAAAAATTCATTAAACACACAGGCACTGGTGTTCCACTACGTCGCAGCAATGTGGATACAGATCAGATCATCCCTGCTGTCTATCTCAAGCGTGTTACTCGCAGTGGATTTGAAGATGGTCTATTTGCTGCCTGGCGCAATGATCCTCAATTTGTCTTGAATAAGGATGCGTATAAAAAAGGAACGGTTCTTATCGCAGGAGCAGATTTTGGAACAGGATCATCACGTGAGCACGCAGTCTGGGCGTTGCAGAATTATGGTTTCAAAGTAGTAATTTCTAGCCGCTTTGCAGATA
>WLCR01000127.1 GCA_009705235.1 Actinomycetota bacterium
TGTTCTGGTGGCCAGGTGCGCTGATCGTAACAATCGCACTGTGTGTTAACTTTATTGGTGATGGACTTCGTGATGCCTTTGATCCACGTCAGCGTCGACATCTATCCTTCAAGGATCGTATGAAGGCTAAAGAACTTAGCGGGACGAAAAGCTAGTGAAGACGCTTAATTCTTTCTCGAATCATGTACGCGGCCTGGCCACTAAAACTGTCCATACTTCCGCTCATAGTTTCGGATTGGGTATGACGGGATTTAGACAGAGGGACGTTGCTTCCCAACATGCCAAATCGTTGTTCAGCAATCCATCGTCGCTTTCCGCTAGCAGGGGCAACCCAAACAGTGGTCTTACCCTTGGTGTGAATAATCCTGAGTGCCCATTGTGTTTCAAGTTCGAGCACATCCTTGTAGGCAATCAACACCGTGCTAAAAGGGTTCACAACTTCTATGGCGTGGTCCTTGAAAACAAGTTTGGGTTTGATCCAGATCGCGCAGGCAATTGCGATCAGCACAGCACAGATCAACAGTTCGAAAGAGATTTTAAGAGCGCTGTCATTGACAGCAAAACTGTTAACAGCAAAAAGGCATACCAGCACAATCGAAATACCAGCCCACGCAAAATTACTTCTGGGACGAAAAGTTTCATACATACACCCATTATTGCAGGAGAATCCCAATGACACAGATCAATACCAGTAACCAAAAGTCGTCACAGGCGGTTCTAGAGGTAGATAACTACAGCGTTGACTTTTGGGTTGATGGAGTTTGGTACCCAGCTGCAATAGACATGAAGTTTCAGGTGCAAGCCGGAAAAGTCCTTGCCATCGTCGGTGAATCTGGATCCGGTAAATCAACAACCGCAATGGGTTTGATGGACCTTCTAGCATCGAATGCGCGAGTTTCAGGAAGCGTAAAGGTCCGTGGTGAAGAAATGATCGGAGCTAAGAAAGCTCTGCTTCGTAAAATTCGTGGACGAGATGTTGCATATATTTTCCAAGAGCCGATGACTGCTCTGAACCCTGTGTACACCATTGGTTTCCAAATTGTTGAAACTTTACGTAACCACTTCGATATGGGTCCAAACGAGGCCAAGGCTCGTGCCATCGAACTGCTTACAATGGTCGAAATTCCAAATCCTGAAGGCTCTTTCCAAAAGTATCCTCATCAGCTTTCTGGTGGTCAGCGACAGCGCGCAATGATCGCGCAATCACTTGCATGCGATCCTGCACTGCTTGTTGCAGATGAACCAACGACTGCTTTGGATGTGACAGTCCAAGCTGAAATTTTGGATTTAATTCGTGGGCTTAAAGACAGACTTAACTCCGCAATTCTGCTGATTACCCATGACATGGGAGTTGTCGCAGATCTTGCAGATGACATTTTGGTTATGAAAGATGGACTGTGTGTTGAGAAGGGAACAGCTGATCAGATTTTCAATCGGCCTGTGCATCCATACACACAACAACTTCTTGCCGCTGTACCAAAGCTAGGTTCAGTCGCGGTGCGAACACTTTCGAAAGAGCAAAAGAGCCAAGAGCCTGTTCTTCGCTTAAAGAATGTTTCTATCGAATACCCAAAAAATGGACGTATCCCAGCATTTCGCGCCGTTACAGATTTCAGTTTAGAAATTTACCCAGGAGAAATCGTTGGACTAGTAGGTGAGTCAGGATCGGGCAAGACCACAGTTGGTCGCGCCGCAATTGGACTTCTGCCCGCTGTCGAAGGAAGTATCGAAATTGTTGGGCGAGATATTTCTAAACCAACCGATAAAGAGTTACGCGAAATTCGCAGGCACACCGGAATTGTTTTCCAAGATCCAGCGAGCTCACTAAATCCGCGTTTACCAATTGGTGAAAGCATTGGCGAGCCACTGTTCCTGTCCGGTGATGCAAAAGGCGCTGCGCTAGACAAGGCTGTCGAAGAGTTATTGGATCAGGTTGAGCTTCCACGTAGCTACCGTAACCGTTACCCACATGAGCTTTCAGGTGGACAACGCCAACGCGTAGGTATTGCTCGTGCATTGGCTCTAACCCCAGATCTACTTATTGCTGACGAACCAACTTCGGCACTCGATGTTTCTGTTCAAGCCCGCTTCTTGGATCTTTTGCAAGAGCTACAAGGCAAGTTGAACTTTGCCTGCTTGTTCATCTCTCACGATTTAGCAGTTGTTGATATTTTGTCGCACCGAATTGCTGTGATGCAAAATGGTTTCCTTGTTGAAGTGGGCGATCGAGATCAAATCTTGAAAAACCCTCAACATGAATACACCAAGATGCTTATTTCAGCTGTTCCTGTTCCAGATCCAGCGGAGCAGAAGATTCGTCGCGAAGCTCGTCTAGCACTGAAGAAGTAGCGCAGCTTGTGGACCTAGACCTTTTGGTCTTTGGGCTAGACCTTGTTTCAACCTTTGCATTTGCACTAGTTGGAGCGCGCGTTGCCGCCAATAAAGGTTTAGATTTCGGTGGCATTTTATTTATTGCAGCAGTTGCATCAATTTCAGGTGGCACATTGCGCAATCTTTTTATGGGGGAGCAGCCACCATGGGTGCAGCGCCCTTGGTTATTTGCACCCATCGTTGCAGCATTTTTAATCACCATTGCACTGGGCAAAAAACAAGCAGTTGGTCGCATCGCTTTATCTCTTGATACCTTGGGGCTGGCTGTTGCAACAGTTTCTAGTGTGCAGTTTGCCCTGATTAATCAAGCACCCATAGTGGCAGCAGCTGTCTTAGGTTTAATCGGCGCGGTATCTGGCGGATTGCTTAGAGACATCATGTGCCAAACAGAGCCGGTGTTATTGCACCGCGAAACAGTCGGAACTGCCTGCCTGTCAGGCGCTGTTGTTTACTTACTCCTAGATTCCTTTAATCTGAACGAAGCAGCTGTCGTCGCTGTGGCCGGGATCGTTGTGGTTTTGGTGCGCGAACTTTCCATCACATTCAATTGGAATCTACCCACAATCGTTAAGGGCAATTAATCCCTGGCTTGACCGCTTCGGTGGGTGTAGCGGCCTAAGAAATCAGCCTTCATGTCGGCAAAGTTTCCATCCAACAGTGCCTGGCGCATCTGATCAACCAATCGCACAATAAATCTTTCATTATGAATCGTTGCCAAGGTCGCGCTAATGATTTCTTTGCCACGGAATACATGGTGCATATACGCCCGTGTGTAATGCGTACAGGTGTAACAGTCACACTCATCGTCAATTGGGGTGAAATCCCTCTTAAAACGGCTGTTAGACAGGTTAAAACGCCCTTCCATCGTGTACACAGCGCTCGTGCGTGCAATTCGGCTCGCTAATACGCAATCAAA
>WLCR01000128.1 GCA_009705235.1 Actinomycetota bacterium
GAACACCTAGATGCTGAACAATAGTTGAAGTAAATGCAATAAAAATAACGCCAATTACTCCACCTGTATAAATCCACCAAGGACCAGCCGGCAACGGTGAAAAATCATTCTTTCCAAGTGCAATTCCAATAAGTACCAGAATTGCTAAAAAAACAGTTCCAGTAATGAAGTTAAGCAGCGATGTTGTGAAGCTTTGATGCGAGTACTCATTAATTTGACCATTTAATGCTCGCTGTACACCGACAATAGCGCCTGCTATGCAACCAGCGATAACTGCGAGCAATGAAAGATTGTTTGCATCGATTCGATCCCAGACCGACACAAGAACTGCAACGACGGTTAGCGCTGCTGCAATTACACGGCGAGGTGAAATTAGTTTTTTCCCTCCACCAGTTAAGCCAATTCGATCAACAACTAATGACATTGCCGTTTGGCCAGCGATAGATGCCACGGAATAGATTGCAACCCCAATCAAAGGAACGACCTGAGTTTGAATAGCAACAAAACTGCCACCCAGCGCGCCTGCAAATAACTTCCATCGAGCTATTTCCTTATTCGCAACCGCTGTCCGTAAGTTTTTAACACCCTCCTTTATGTGTGGACTGAAGGGTGTAATTAACAGAATTATCAGTAGGCCTGAGCTAAATGAAACTAGAGCTGCTTGCAATCCATTATCTAGGCGAAGAGAAAGCTCGCCGTTTGCGCGCGCCTGCAGGGCAATCATCGCTCCAGAAAGGGCAGCTAAGAGATCTAAACGCATTAACTATGAGTGCCGTGGAACTCGCGCTTGTCTGCGATCCAATCCATGAGTGCAAACAAAACTCCAGATGCAACAAAAGTTAAGTGGATAACGATTCGCCATTTTGTACCGCCGCCAACGTGATCCTGGCCAGCTAGTTCGATGAAGTCCTTTAATAGCTCAATTACTGAAATTGCTACGAGCGAACCAATCAATTTGATTTTTAAACCACTGAAATCAATTGTTCCCATCCAGTGTGGGCGATCTTTTGACTCTGTTGCTACATCAATTCGAGAAACGAAGTTTTCGTATCCGGCAAAAATAACCATCAAGATTAAGTTGGCTAGAAGTGTTAGATCCAGCAATGCCAAAAGGTCCAAGGTAAAGCTTTGTGGGGTTGCCTCACCGATATGAAGGGCTAAGTGATAGAACTCAATAACAAAGCGGAAAGAGAGAAGAACTAACGCACCTACTAACCCCAAATAAAGTGGGGCAAGAAGAAAGCGGGACCGAAAGAGAATTACTTCAACACCATGTGACAGTTTGCTCATGGGTAAATTTTATCTCAACCCTCTAATGAAAGCGTGACTTGCAGCCAATCCTCTTCGAGTTTTGCTGCCTCAGCGCTCAAAACCAATAACTCTGATGCGATCGCAACTAGGCGCTCGGCATCAAAAGCAGCTGTTTCTTGTTCGGCGGTTAAGGATGCAATAGACGCATTGCACTTTTCAATCTGACGCTCAAGGCGAGTTAGATCCTTCTTTAACTGTCGCTGTTCTGCAGCACTAGAAGTTTTCTTTTCTTTCACTACCGCAGTAACAGAATTCAAAGCGTCCATGCGTTGCTCGAGATACTCATCGACACCTCGAGGCAAATCTCGAACCTTTTTATCTCCTAACAAACCAACAAATCGATCACAGACACGTTCCAAGAAGTATCGATCGTGAGAAATAACAATTAACGTTCCACCATAGCTATCTAACAAATCTTCTAACTCGGTCAATGTTTCAATATCAAAATCATTTGTAGGCTCATCGAGAAGTAAAACGTTGGGGCTATCCATCAATAAGCGAGTTAGCTGCAAACGACGCTTTTCACCGCCTGATAAATCACCAACAGGGGTCCATTGAGATTCTCGATCAAAGCCCAATCGCTCACATAGCTGGGATGCAGAAAGCTCGCGTCCACCACCTAGTTCAACGCGATTAGCAATTTTTTCAACCGCTTCTAGAACTCGCCATGTTGGATCTAACTCATCTAAATGCTGAGTTAAGAACGCCGCCTTCACCGTCACGCCTGTTACTAACTTTCCTGCAGTTGGATGAATTTCACCGGTTAAGGTGCGCATCAAAGTAGTTTTACCGGCACCGTTTACTCCGACGATTCCAATTCGATCACCTGGACCGATATTCCAATACAAATCATCAATAAGTTCGTTATCGCCAAGTTTTACCTGGACATGATGGGCTTCGTACACAGTCTTGCCTAAACGGTTAAGTGCAAACTTTAAAAGTTCACCTTGATTGCGCGGAGCTGGCTCATCTGCAATCAAAACATTGGCAGCATCGATTCGAAATTTTGGTTTTGATGTTCTAGCCGGAGCTCCACGACGAAGCCAGGCAAGCTCCTTCTTAATCAACATATTACGGCGTTGATCCATAACTGACGCTTGGCGAGACCGTTCTGCTTTAGACAAAACAAAGGCGCTATATCCACCGTCGTACTCTTCGACTTTACCTTCGACAACTTCCCACGTGCGCTCTGTCACCGCATCCAAGAACCAACGATCGTGCGTTACGACAACAACTGCTAAACCACGGCGATTGTTAATGTACGTAGCAAGCCAGGCAACGCCTTCAACATCTAGATGGTTTGTAGGTTCATCCAGCAAGATCAAATCAAGTTCATTAATAAGCAATTTCGCTAAACCAACACGTCTGCGTTCTCCGCCAGATAATTGTCCAAACTTGCGATCAAAGATGTGATCATCAAAGCTTCCAAACAATCCAGTAAAAACTTCACGAATATTAGGATCACTAGCCCATTCATGTTTTTCAGTGTTCCCTAAAACAACTTCGCCGACTGTACTTTCAGGATCTGCTAAATCAACTTGTGATAACAAACCAATCTTCGCTGAATTAGATTTTGTTACACGGCCTGAATCAGGCGGTTCGATTCCGGCCATTACTTTCATTAATGTGCTTTTGCCTGAACCATTTCGACCGACAATTCCGATTCGATCGCCTTCAGATACGCCAAGTGAGACGCCTACTAAGAGCTCTTTGATATCAAAGGCTTTAGAGACATCTTCGATGTTTACAACATTGCGCGCCACGGTAGGAGAGCGTACCTTTCCCTCATGAAGGTAACTGACCGCGAATACGCGCTAGAGCTTGATAAAAATGATCCACTGGCACATTTCAAATCGCAATTCGTGATTTCAGACCCAAC
>WLCR01000129.1 GCA_009705235.1 Actinomycetota bacterium
CTACCAAGCTGAGCTACCCCGCCAAGGGTTGTGCTTGAAAAAAGATCTTCATTTGGTGAAGAACTCTTTCGAGCCCCCCACCGGAATCGGACCGGTGACCTTTTCCTTACCATGGAAACGCTCTACCAACTGAGCTAGGGGGGCATAGGTCGAATGCGAAGCCTACCTGTATTAATAGGAATGGCAAAAAAGAGTCAATTACTCCATTGGATTTAGCGTGATTTTGCCTGTGGTTTCACGACTGAGCATTGCCTTATGAGCAATCGCAGCTTGGCTCATTGGATAGGTTGCACCGATAACTGGCTTCAACTTTCCGGCCACAACCAAGGCAAAGAGTTGTTCGATTACATCATTCATCAACTCTTTGTTACCAAAGCAATGTGACAACCAAAATCCTGTAATTGTTTTACTTCCACCCATAAGAGTTGCGGGTTGAATCATGGATGGTGCAACTCGTGATGCCATTCCGTATGTCACTAAGCGACCGAATGGAGCAAGAATTTCAAGGCTGTCATCAAATGTCTTTCCGCCAACCATTTCAAGAATCAAATTCACGCGCTTGCCGCCGTTAGCAGCTTTTATTGCATCGCCTAAGTTTTCTTGTGTTGCCTCAACAACAGCATCTGCACCCAGTGATGTTGCAAGAGCGCGCTTGCCTTCTGATGAAGCAACTGCAATTACTTTTGCGCCCCACATCTTTGCTAATTGGATAGCAATTGTTCCGACACCACCGGCTGCTGCATGAACAACAACTGTTTCACCGGGTTGCACATGGCCAACAGTTTTTAAAATATGCCATGCTGTTGATCCTTGAACCAACATGCACAAAGCTTGTCCGTCAGTCACACCATCTGGAATTGGAATCATTGTTGCTGAATGCGTAACTGCTTGCTGGGCATATCCCCCACCATCAACTGGTGCAAGAACACGAACTCCAGATGCGGTTGTCCCAACTACTTCGATACCTGGAATCAATGGAAGTTTTTGTGGTGATAGATATGAATTTTCAGTTTGATGGGTATCGGCATAGTTAATGCCTATGGCAGAAACATTAATGAGCTCTTGTCCTGAACCTGCAACTGGTGTCTCTAAATCGACCAGGCGCATGACATCTGGACCTCCGAATTCAGTGATCTGAATTGCTTTCATTGCCAACCTGCTTTCCTTGATTAGCCTTTTGTAGAGCCGAGTGTTAGGCCTGAAACAAACTGCTTACGCAGTACAAAGAACACAATCAAAGTCGGTAGCGCCGCGATAGTCGCGCCAGCTGCCAAGAGGTTGTAATCAGTTACAAATTCACCTTGCAAGCGACCCAAAGCTGATGTGATTGGTCGTTTTGAATCTGTGGACATAAGTACCAAGGCCCAGAAGAAGTCGTTATAAATCCAGGTAGTCATCAAAACGCCAAGAGATGCAAGTGCTGGACGCAATAGTGGAAGCATCACCTTTGTGTAGTGAACAAAAACGCTTGCACCGTCAACCATTGCTGACTCTGAAATCTCTTTTGGAACAGTTTTCATGTAACTAGACAAAACAAATGTTGCAAAGCCCATCTGGAATGCGACGTGAATTAAAACAACACCCCAAGGAGAGTCGTACAAAATTCTAGGCATTCCAATTGCTTTACCAAGTGTGATGTACATCTTGAATACAGGGATAAAAACTAATTGTGCAGGAAGCAAATTACCTGCAGTGAATAGTAGAAGTAGCGACACATTCCATCTAAATGAGTAGCGGCTTACCACGAATGCAATTAATGAACCAAAGAACAGAGTTAGAAAAACAGCTGGGATAGTGATTGCCGCGGTATTCCAGAAATACAATGGCAGATCCATGCGCGAAATCGCTTGTGTGTAGTTGTCTAAGTTCAAAGTTTTTGGGATTGAGAAGACACCGTTTGCTCGAACATCCTTGTATGGACGAAGTGAGGTCCAAATAGTCCAGACAATTGGGAATATCCACACAATCGCAAATACACCGATGAAGGCAGAAATAAAGCGATCCTTTACCTTCTGCTTGTTCTTATACTTAACAGCA
This sequence comes from Actinomycetota bacterium, assembly GCA_009705235.1. Taxonomy (GTDB): domain Bacteria; phylum Actinomycetota; class Actinomycetes; order Nanopelagicales; family Nanopelagicaceae; genus Planktophila. Next base: position 2,038 of record WLCR01000129.1, read on the forward strand.
GATTGCTGAAGCTCTAGGTCAATGCTCATTGGACATCACTCTTAAAGGTTGTGCGTAAGTAGGCGATTATCGGACCGATAGAAAGTACAAAGAGGATTACAGCGTATGCAGCACCCTTCATAGATGCGCCTTCGCCTGCAATGTTTTGGAAAACCAGGGTTCCTAAGATTGGGAAGCCAGCTGATGAACCGTAAATAATATAAACAATATCGAAAGCACGAAGCGACTCGATGATCGTAATAACGATAACAATGATGTTTACCGGCTTCATTGAAGGAAAAACAACCTTCTTAAAGGTTTGCCATTCGGTAGCGCCGTCAAGGGATGCTGCCTCACGAAGCGAAAGATCCACAGACTTTAGGCCTGCTAAATACAACAGCATGATGTAACCAATATGTCGCCACGAGGCGATGGTCAAAATTACATAAATATTGATGTCGTAATTACCAAAAAATGAAATTGCATTGTCAATGTCGCGACCAAACAGCCCGTTTACGAAACCATCTGGACGAAGCAAGAAGTTCCAGATAATTCCGGTCACTGCCAAAGATAGAACCACAGGTAAGTAATAAGCGGTTTCATAAAACTTGTGACCGCGAATCTGGCGATCAATTTGGTATGCAAGCAAAATGCCTATTGGGGTCGCAATTAATCCAAACCAACCCAGCCAAATAATATTATTTTTTAAAGCTTCCCAAAACGCTGGGGTATCAAAGAAAATATTTTTATAGTTTGCAAGTCCGGCCCACTTAATGCGGCTAATAGAAATTCCGGACCAATATGTGAAGGAAAGAAGAATTGTTAAAACCGCTGGGATCCACACTAGTAACAAGTGGAAGAAAAGCGGAATACCTACGAATGCACTAAGTGTTGTGCGATCTGCCTTGGAAAAGGCTCGACGGCGAGAGACTTTAGTAATGTCTTTCGCCGTCGAGCTCATACTTGTAACCCTATCTCTAAATCAATCTTTCAGTTAATTGAAGATTACGCTAGAGGAGGAAGTGCATCCCACTGTGATTGCAAAGTATCTTGGATCTTTGCAACATCCTTTGGATTCTTGAACCATGACTGGATTGCTGGACCAACAACTGGGCCTGCAAAGTCTGGACGAGTATCGCGATCAAGGAACTGAGTGATGTAC
>WLCR01000013.1 GCA_009705235.1 Actinomycetota bacterium
ATGGTTTTGACAGCAGATCGCCCAGCCATGTTGCGTAAGACCGGTGCAAATCAAACAACAGAGCAAGCTCGCATTTTTGGTAAAGCCGTTCGGTACTTTGCAGATATTGATGGTCCTGTTTATCCAATGGAATTACCACTAGATAGCTTGCGAACTGGGCCGATTCATTTAAATCTGCAATTTGATGAACCTCTGTTGTCGGACGATTCTTCGGATTGGCTTTCACAAATTAATGTTGCACCAAAAGAATTTGTTGCACGTACTAAACCAGGCACACTGCGATTGGTCGGTGCACGAGGAGTTGTAGTCATTGGGCATGATCGTGGCGGTTTAACAGTTGATGAAATAAAGCAATTCACAAAGGTCTTGGGTTGGCCTGTAATCGCCGAAGATCCCCTCTCTTTTCCTGATGCAATTGCACATGCTTCAATTTTCTTAGCATCACCAGAAATACGCAGCACATTGATTCCACAATCGGTTTTAGTTATTGGGCGAACAACCTTGTCACGTTCAATTAATGCTTTTATTAAATCCAGTCCAATCACATATGTTGTTGATCAACGCCTTGCAACAGTGGATTCGGATCGCCAAGCTGATCGAAAATTTTCAGAGTTGCCAGATCTTCAGGGTGTTATCCAGTCTGATGAATGGATTGCACAGTGGAATAAGGTTTCTGGGCGTGCACAAAAATTGATCGGATCATTAGAGGGTTGGAACGAACAGGTGATTGCCCGAACTATTGCTGCGACAATCCCCGATGGAACTGCACTATTTGTATCTTCATCACGACCAATTAGAGATCTAGAAGGTTTTGCCCACCCTAGAAGCGGAGTTCACACCTATGCTAATCGTGGATTAGCTGGAATTGATGGAAACATTTCAACCTCGCTAGGGGTTGCTTATAGTCACAAAGCGACAATTGCGCTGTTGGGCGACCTTTCTTTTTTGCATGATTTAACAGGGTTGGTAAATAAGGAAGACATTAACTGTCGCTTTATTGTCATAAACAATAATGGCGGTGGAATCTTTTCAACCCTTCCACAGCGTGGCGTACATGGCTTCGAAACAGTTTTTGGAACTCCACATGGATTAAATCCAGCAGTTATCGCTCAGGCCATGGGTGTTGATGCAAAGGAGATTAGTTCTCTTAAAGAGTTAGAAGCAGAAATAAAGGCTCCAATATCTGGAATTAGTGTTGTTGTGTGCGATGTACCTGATCGTGAAGCAAATGCAGATAATTTAAAAAAGATTATGGACGCACTTACCTCTATTTAAGAGCGCTGCGCATAGGTGAAAACTTTGCATAAGTTTCTGCTAATTCAATTTCAGGATCTGAACCATCAACAATTCCACAGCCAGCAAAAATGCGAATAGTGTCACCATTTATCTGGCCACATCGAAGTGCAATTCCAAGTTCTCCATCACCTGCGGCATCAATCCAACCAACAGGGCCGGCATATCGACCGCGAGACATTCCTTCGATTTCGTTAATCAGAGCAGCAGCAATTGGTCTTGGAGTTCCACACACAGCAGCAGTCGGATGTAAGTGCTCCAGAATTGTAAATGCATCAGTATGTGCAAGCGTTTCGACTAATGCACCCGTCACATCAGTTGCGAGGTGCATGACATTTGCAAGGTGTAAAACAAATGGAGATTCAGGGACATTTGTTGACGAACAGAAAGGCTCTATTGCATCTGCGACAGATCGCACTGCGTATTCATGTTCTGCAAGATCTTTTGATGAACGGGCTAGTGATGCGGCAAGTGCTAAATCTTTTGCATCATCACCCGTCTTACTAATTGTTCCTGCTAAAACTCGTGAAGTAATCATTCCGCGGGATAGGCGAAGTAATAGCTCGGGAGTTGCACCGACTAATCCTGAAATCGCGTACTTCCAGGTTGATGGGTACTCAACTGCTAGCTTGTTCAAGATGGCCCGCGGATCAATAGCTTTATTGGACTTAATAGTGATATCTCTGGCTAAAACAACTTTGTCTAAATGCCCTGATTGAATGCGAGTAACTGCCGTTGCAACACGGTTCTTCCAATCAATGTCAGCTTGTGAATTTTCATTCCAGTTCATATCTGCATTAGAGACATGATCAGGTGAAGTTTTAAGAATCGGTTGAGGTTCTGAACCAATCCATGTAATCCAAGACTTTTCGCCCTTTGACCCAACAATTACTTGTGGAATAACAAGGACAGAGACATCATCAGGAGAAAAAGAAAATGAGGTAAACAAAATTGGGCCGGTTCCGCTGCCATGAACGGTATTAGTGACCGCTAACTTTTCTAATTGCTTCTGCCACCAGTGACGTGCATCTGCAAATCTATGTGGACCACTAACTGTCGTTGTTGCATAAGTGCCCCAACCAACTAAACCATCGCCACTACGAACCCAGGCAAGTGGATTTGAGTCTGGCAGTAATTCCAGCAATGGCAAATGCTCGCCTAGGCGAGTAGTTGTGATGGGAATAAGCTGAGACATATTTATCAATTTTTGCGGTTAACAACTCGCCAAACAACAGGCAATGAAGTTCCGGCAATTGCAATCTTTAATGCTTCGCCAACAATAAATGGTGTAAGTCCTGCTTTAATCGTCCAGTCCCAACTTTGGCCGGTGTATTGGTGCAACCACACTAGACCGAATGAAAAAGTGGTAATCGTTCCGATTAACATCGATGGTAGAGCTGTTAAGAAATTTTGATCTAAGCGAAAACGTGCAAGTTGACCCAATACAAATGTTGCAACCAACATTCCGATCAAGTAACCACCAGTTGCACCAACAATACGATCTAAACCATGGCCACTACTTGCAAATACTGGTGCACCTGCAATTCCGGCCACAATGTAAATGGCAAAAGTGGTAACACCCAAAGTTGACCCGTAAGCAGTTCCGAGAATTAAAACACCCAAAGTTTGACCCGTTACAGGAACAGGAGACCCAGGAACTGGAATAGCAATTTGCGCCAACGCTGCTAAACCAAGAACTCCACTGACAACCAGAACAGCGTTTGACAGAGCTGTAGAACGTGGGATCAGCGAGGATCGAAGCGATGTAGCAGATAACGACATGGGGAACCTTTCGATGTACCTAAGTTGTGGATGAGCCTACTTCAAGGGAGAATATGAGCATGTCCCGCGCCAATTTGAACAAAGATCCCGATGAGGTAGCGGCTATGTTTGATGGGGTCGCCAAGAGATATGACCTGGTCAATGATCTTTTGAGCTTGGGCCGCACTAAGGCTTGGCGCAAAGCGGCAACAAAGATCATTGCCCCTCAACCCGGAATGGTGATTTTGGATCTGGCGGCAGGGCCAGGATCCTCATCCGAACCCCTCTTTAAGGCTGGCGCAACGGTTTTCGCCACTGATTTCAGCGAGGGAATGCTGGCTCAGGGTCGAAAAGCCCGCCCGTATCTGAACTTTTCCAAAGCTGATGCCCTTAACTTGCCCTTTGAGGCCGATACCTTTGATGTAGTCACCATTTCTTATGGGCTACGAAACACCGCTGATTTCGATAAGGCGCTTGTTGAGGCCCGACGGGTCGCCAAACCAGGTGGGCGGATGGTGGTAGTTGAGTTCAGCCATCCGACATGGCGACCATTTCGCACCATATATAGCGAATACCTGATGCGCTTGCTGCCCATAATCGCCAGAAAGACGGCATCAAACCCAGACGCCTATATCTACCTGGCTGAATCAATTAGGGCATGGCCAGATCAAGCCGGCTTAGCAGCGCGGATGGAAAAGGCTGGCTGGCGCAATGTCACCTGGAAAAACCTCACTTTCGGGGTTGTTGCAGTTCACAGCGGGATTAAGGGCTAGCGGTCACTGGCATTAGCCAATCGACCTTAGGATTTCGCAGTGACTTCCAATCCATATGTACCGATTTTGGTGATCGGCGCCATTGGTTTTGGCTTCGCCGCTTTTTCGGTTATTGCAGGTGCGCTCGCAGGCCCAGCCAGATACAACCGCGCAAAGCTAGATGCTTACGAGTGCGGAATCGAACCATCTCCACAAGCAGCTGAAGGTGGACGTTTTCCAGTTAAGTACTTTTTAACGGCGATGCTTTTCATCATTTTTGATATTGAAATTGTCTTCCTTTACCCATGGGCAGTGTCATTTGATGCACTTGGTCTCTTTGGTTTGGTTGAGATGGCAATTTTTATCGGAACAGTTTTTGTTGCATATGCATATGTCTGGCGCCGCGGCGGATTGGAATGGGACTAAACAATGGGTCTTGAAGAGAAAATCCCGAGTGGTTTTTTATTAACTACAGTTGAAAAACTTGCAGGTTATATGCGCAAGAACTCTTTGTGGCCAGCAACATTTGGCCTTGCATGTTGTGCAATTGAAATGATGGCGGTTGGTTCTGCGGCAAAGTATGACATCGCCCGTTTTGGTGGAGAAGTGTTCCGCGCATCCCCACGCCAAGCAGATTTAATGATCGTTGCCGGTCGCGTATCTAACAAGATGGCGCCAGTGCTTCGTCAGATTTATGATCAAATGTCAGCACCTAAGTGGGTTCTTGCAATGGGTGCATGTGCATCATCAGGTGGAATGTTTAACAACTATGCAATTGTTCAAGGCGTAGACCACATTGTTCCGGTTGATATTTATTTGCCTGGTTGCCCCCCACGTCCAGAAATGTTGCTCGATGCAATTTTGAAATTACATGAGCAAATCAATGAGACAAAACTTGGTGCAAACCGTGCTCAAATCATTAAGGAAGTTGAACTTGCAGCTATGAACGCAAAGCCAACTCACGAGATGAAGGGCTTGCTTGCGTAATGACTGATGGAATGTTTGGCGCAAATGGTACTGGCGACACATCTGGCTACGGTGGATTAGTTCGTAAAGCTAGTGCTGCAGGCTCTTCAGAGCGTCCTTACGGCGGTTATTTTGATGATGTTGCCGACGATCTAGAGCGCGCTTATCCTGATTTTGCTGATGCGATCGAACGCGTTGTTGTTGATCGCGGTGAAATCACATTGCATGTAAAGCGTGAAAAGTTAGTTGAAGTTGCATTGATTTTGCGCGACACATTGAAGTTTGAAATGTGTATGGGCGTCAACGGTGTTCATTACCCAGAACAAACCGGACGCGAGTTACATGCTGTTTATCCCTTGCTGTCCATGACAAAGAATCAACGAATTCGCTTAGAAGTTTCAGTTGCAGATGCTGATGCACACATCCCGTCATTAGTTGAGGTATGGGCCGGAAATAACTGGCATGAACGTGAAACTTTTGACATGTTTGGAATTATTTTTGATGGCCATCCAGGCTTAACTCGGATCTTGATGCCAGATGACTGGGAAGGTCACCCTCAACGTAAAGATTATGCACTCGGTGGAATTGCAGTTGAGTACAAAGGTGCAACGACACCGCCTCCTAGTGAAAGAAGGAGTTACAAGTGACAACCTTTGATCCATACGCACCTTCACGCGATACAACTGAAGGAAAAGTTTTCTCTGTTACGGGTGGAGATTGGGACGCGCTAGTTCAAGATATTGGTGCAACAAAAGAAGAACGCGTTGTTGTAAATATGGGTCCTCAGCACCCATCAACTCATGGCGTACTTCGTTTGGTGTTAGAACTTGAAGGCGAAACAGTTACAGAAGCACGATGCGGAATTGGGTACCTGCACACAGGTATTGAAAAAAACATGGAGTACCGTAACTGGACTCAGGGAACCACATTTGTCACTCGCATGGATTACCTAGGACCGTTGCACAATGAAACGGCATACTGTTTAGCAATTGAAAAGCTTTTGGGAATTACAGATGATGTCCCAGAGCGTGCATCTGTCATTCGAGTAATGATGATGGAGCTCAACCGTATTTCTTCACACATGGTTGCTCTGGGCACCGGAGCACTCGAATTAGGCGCTATGGGACCTATGTTCTTTGCTTTCCGCGATCGCGAAACTGTTCTTGAAATCTTCGAAATGATCACTGGTTTGCGCATGAATATGGCCTACATCCGTCCGGGTGGAGTTCAGCAAGATCTTCCAGAAGGCGCTCTTTCAAAGATCCGCGATGGCGTAAAGCTGATGCGTAAAAACTTTAAAGACAACGCAACATTGTTAATTGGAAACTCAATTTGGATGAAGCGCACACAAGGTATTGGTTATTTAGATCTTGCAGGGTGCACAACATTAGGAATCACTGGTCCAGTTCTTCGTTCAACCGGAATGCCTTGGGATCTTCGTAAGGTTCAACCATATTGTGGTTATGAAAACTATAATTTTGATGTTGTAACTGCAGATACTTGCGATGTGTATGGTCGCTTCTTGATTCGCATGAATGAATTAGAACAATCACTTCGTATTATCGAACAATGTGTTGATAAGTTAGAAAAACTTGAAGGCGCACCAGTAATGGTTGCGGATAAGAAAATTGCATGGCCCGCACAACTTGCAATGGGTGGCGATGGACTTGGTAACTCACTTGATCACATCCGCCAAATCATGGGTACATCTATGGAGTCGTTGATTCACCACTTCAAACTTGTAACAGAAGGTTTCCATGTTCCTGCTGGCCAGGCATATGTTGCCATCGAATCTCCGCGCGGAGAATTAGGTGCTTCTGTTGTTTCAGATGGAGGAACTCGTCCGTACCGTGTTCACTTCCGTGAGCCGTCATTTAATAATTTGCAAGCAACTGCTGCAATGAGTGAAGGCGGCATGGTTGCCGACATCATCGGCGCGGTTGCATCAATTGATCCAGTTATGGGAGGAGTTGATCGCTAATGGCATATTCAGATCAAGATTTGCAAATTATGGATTCAATTATCAAGCGTTACCCACGCCCTCGTTCTGCGATCATGCCTTTGCTGCATTACGTGCAATCAAAAGCAGGATATGTAACCAATGAAGGCATTGAAGTAATTGCAAAGCTTCTTCAACTAGAAGCTGCTGAAGTGACTGCTGTATCTACCTTTTACACCCAATACAAGCCAACACCGGTCGGTGAATACCACGTCGGTGTCTGTACAAATACTTTGTGTGCCGTAATGGGTGGGGATGCGATCTTTGATTCATTGAAAGATCACTTGGGAATTGGCAATGATGAAGTTACCGCCGATGGCAAAGTTTCTTTAGAACATATCGAGTGCAACGCAGCCTGTGATTATGCCCCTGTTGTTATGGCCAACTGGGAATTTTATGACAACCAAACAGTTCAGTCAGCAAAAGATTTAGTTGATTCGATGCGTGCAGGAAATCCAAAACCTCCAACACGTGGTCCTAACAAGTTGGTTACATGGAAAGAAGCTTCCGCTGTTCTTGCAGGATTAAATGATGGACTTGCAAACGAAGGTGTTCAGGCTGGTGAGCCAACATTGCTTGGTTTGAAACTTTCGAAAGAGGGAAAGTAATGACAAAGTTAGCTCCAGTTTTATCTGCACATTGGGATGAAAAAGATTCATTTACACTTGCTGGCTACAAGCGACACGGTGGTTACACGGCTTCTGTAAAAGCACTTGCAATGGATCCAGATGCAGTGATTCAACTTGTAAAAGATTCAGGTCTTCGTGGTCGTGGTGGAGCAGGTTTTCCAACCGGAATGAAGTGGGGATTTATTCCTCAAGGCGATAACAAGGATCACTACCTAGTAGTAAACGCAGATGAATCAGAACCCGGAACGTGCAAAGACACACCATTACTAATGGCTAATCCACACGTGCTGATTGAAGGCTGCATCATCGCGTGCCATGCAATCCGTGCAAAGCATGCATTTATTTATATTCGCGGTGAGGTTACACATGTTGTACGTCGCGTTAACCAAGCAATCGAAGATGCGTATGCAGCAGGAATTCTTGGCAACGGTGTCGATGTTGTTTTACACATCGGAGCCGGCGCGTACATCTGCGGTGAAGAAACCGCTCTCCTTGATTCACTAGAAGGATTCCGCGGCCAACCTCGTTTGCGCCCACCATTTCCAGCAATTGCAGGCCTTTATGCACGCCCAACTGTTGTAAATAACGTTGAATCAATCGCATCTGTTCCGGCAATCGTTAATAACGGTGCTGATTGGTACCAATCAATGGGTACTGAAAAGAGCAAGGGCACAACGCTTTATTCGTTGTCAGGGCACGTTGTAAATCCTGGTCAGTTTGAAGCACCACTAGGAATCACACTTCGTGAAATTCTAGATATGGCTGGTGGTGTTCGCCCAGGCCATACATTGAAGTTTTGGACACCTGGTGGATCATCAACTCCATTGTTTACTGATGCTCATCTTGATGTTCCTTTGGATTACGAAGGCGTTGCAGCTGCAGGATCAATGCTTGGAACAAAAGCGCTACAAATATTTGATGAAACAACTTGTGTTGTTCGTGCGGTATTGCGCTGGACAGAGTTTTACAAGCACGAGTCATGTGGAAAGTGCACACCATGTCGCGAAGGCACATGGTGGTTGGTCCAAATTCTTCGCGACTTAGAAGCCGGTAAAGGTACCGAGGCAGATTTAGCTAAGTTGCTTGATCTTTGCGACAACATCATGGGCCGTTCATTCTGTGCACTTGGTGATGGTGCAACTAGCCCAATTACATCGTCCATTAAGTATTTCCGCGATGAATACATTGCCCACTTAACACAAGGTGGCTGCCCATTTGATCCAGTTGCGTCAACGCTATTTGCAGGGGCTGGTGCATAAATGACAACTGAAGTTGTTGACATGATTACTGTTGTAATTGACGGCTTCGAAGTTACTGTTCCTAAGGGAACATTAGTTATTCGTGCGGCTGAACAACTTGGAATTCAGATTCCACGGTTCTGTGATCATCCGTTGCTAGATCCTGTTGGTGCATGTCGTCAGTGTTTAGTTGATATCGAAATTAATGGTCGTGCTTTTCCAAAACCACAAGCATCGTGCACAATTCCTGTCGAAACTGGCATGATTGTAAAAACACAGTTAACTTCAACGGTTGCTGAAAAAGCACAGCGTGGAGTGATGGAACTTCTGCTTGTAAATCATCCACTTGACTGCCCAGTCTGCGACAAGGGTGGCGAGTGCCCATTACAGAACCAAGCAATGAGCACTGGCGAAGGATCTAGCCGATTCGAAGGCGTAAAGCGCACCTTTGAAAAACCAATTAATATCTCTTCACAGGTATTGCTCGACCGCGAACGCTGCGTTTTGTGTGCACGTTGTACTCGTTTTTCTGAGCAAATTGCTAGTGATCCGTTCATTACATTGAACGAACGTGGCGCCTTGCAGCAAGTTGGAATTTATGAGAACAAACCTTTCGAATCTTACTTTTCTGGCAACACTGTTCAAATCTGTCCGGTAGGTGCGTTAACTAGTGCTGCATATCGTTTCCGTGCACGTCCTTTTGATTTAGTGTCAACACCATCTGCTTGCGAGCATTGTGCATCAGGTTGCGATATGCGGACCGATGTTCGACGTGGAAAGACATTACGTCGCCTTGCAGGCGATGATGCTTCCGTAAATGAAGAGTGGAACTGCGACAAGGGTCGTTGGGCATTTAAATACATCACTGCAGTTGATCGGCTTAAGGTTCCACAAATTCGTAATTCTGACGGAGTACTTGAAGATGCATCATGGCCTGAAGCGTTGGCAGTTGCTGCGGCAGGGCTAAAGGCAACACAGTCAGCTGTTCTAGTTGGCGGTCGCACAACGTATGAGGATGCATACGGGTATAGCAAGTTTGCTCGTGTGGCACTTGGTACTAATGATATTGATTTCCGCTCACGTGTTTCATCTGATGAAGAACGTGAATTCCTTGCAGCTCGTGTTGTTGGCTCATCAACAACGTACCGCGATATTGATAAAGCTGATCAAGTTTTGCTAGTTGGTTTTGAGCCAGAAGAAGAGTCACCAATCGTTTTCTTGCGCATCAATAAGCAGTTCCGTAAGCGCGCATTAAAAGTTGTTTCAATTGGATCAAAAGAATCAATTGCAGTTGACAAACTGAAGGCACATTTTGTAAAGGTTGCACCAGGACAAGAAGCTGTAGCAATTGCTGCGCAGTCTTTGACGAGCAAGTCGGTGATTCTTGTCGGAGAACGTGCTTCTGAAAGTGCTGGCGCATTAACTGCTGTTGCAGCCCTTGCTGATTCAACTGGTGCAAAGATCGCATGGATCCCGCGTCGCGCAGGCGAGCGTGGAGCACTTGAAGCAGGTGCAATCGGCAACCTATTGCCAGGTGGACGGCCAGTAACAGATGCAGCAGCCCGCGTGGATATTGCAGCGCTGTGGAATACAACTTCACTTCCAGCTGAAATTGGTCGCAACACCTCACAAATTATTGATGCTGTAAATGCCGGACATATCGGGGCCTTAATTGTTGGTGGAGTTGATCCACTAGATGCCGATAACAGCGCCGCAACGCTTGCAGCACTTGAAAAAGCTTTTGTTGTTTCACTTGAAATTGCACCAAGTGCCGTAACTGAGCGAGCGAATGTTATTTTGCCTGTTGCTGCAGTTACTGAAAAATCTGGTTCATTCCTTAACTGGGAAGGCCGACCTCGCTCATTTGACGTAGCAGTTAGTGATTCATTGAATCGTAGCGATCTGCGAATACTTTCAATGATCGCTGAAGAAATTGGCAATCCTCTTAACTTAGGAACTGTCACCGCAGCTATCAAGGAAATTGCATCAATTGGTAAGTGGGAAGGCGCGCGAGTTTCCATTAATTCAGTCAGCGCTTCAGCACAACCGGCACTTAAAGCAGATCAAGCATTAATTACTTCATGGCGCCGGCTATTAGATGTTGGAACTTTGCAACAGGGTGAAGAGAATCTTGCTGGTACTGCTCGTTGCACAGTTGCAGTTATTTCTCCAAAGCGAGCCCAAACTATGGGAGTCGTCGATGGAGATCAATTGAAAATTTCAACACAACAGGGATCGGTGACTCTTTCAGCGTTAGTTGAAAACATTCATGATGATGCAGTGTGGGCTCCGCGAAATTCACGGGGGTCACAATTGTTGACAAACCTAGGCGTCGTACATGGCGCAGTAGTTACGGTGGTGAAGGCATGACAAATGCAGAACTAATTGCATCCGATCCAGGATGGTTAATCGCAGTAAAGGCATTAATCGTTTTTGCGATCTGCGTACTACTGACACTCATGTCCGTGTGGGGAGAGCGCCGCGTTGTTGGCCGTATGCAGCAACGACCGGGGCCAAACCGAGTTGGTCCATTTGGATTAATTCAGGCTCTTGCTGATGGAGTTAAATTAGCGCTTAAGGAAGACATTATTCCGACAGCTGCCGACAAAATTGTCTTTGTTATAGCACCAATAATCAGTGCTACTACCTGCTTTATGTCCTTTGCCGTGATTCCGATTACTGGCGAGGTAACAATGTTTGGCCGTCAGACAGCAATGCAATTAACAGATATTCCGGTTGGTGTTTTATACATTCTGGCAATCGCATCTATCGGTGTTTATGGAATTGTGTTAGCTGGATGGTCTTCAGGTTCTACATATCCATTACTTGGCGGACTTCGATCAAGTGCGCAAGTAATTTCATATGAGATCGCAATGGGACTTTCATTAGTTTCGGTGTTTATTTATGCCGGTTCAATGTCAACTTCTGAAATCGTGGCTGCTCAATCATCGTGGTGGTATGCAGTTGTCCTGTTCCCATCATTTGCAATTTTCGCTATTTCAATGGTTGGAGAAACCAACCGTGCCCCGTTTGACCTTGCCGAAGCCGAAGGTGAACTTGTTGGTGGATTCCATACCGAATACTCATCATTAAAGTTCGCACTTTTCTTCCTGGCTGAGTACGTAAACATCATTGCAGTATCTTCATTGGCAACAACATTATTCTTGGGCGGTTACAAAGCTCCACCAGGACTTGGCTTTACGGAAAGCTGGCTTGGTGGTTGGTTTACCGCAATCTGGTTCTTCCTGAAAGTTCTTACCTTTTTCTTTATCTTTGTGTGGCTGCGTGGAACATTGCCACGTTTGCGTTACGACCAGTTCATGCAATTTGGTTGGAAAGTCTTGATTCCAGTCTCAATTGTGTGGATTTTGGTTGTTGCCACACTTCGTGTGCTTTCATTGCAAAATGCACCACGAATTGTTGTGATTGCATTTGCAAGCAGCATTGTCTTCATCATCATGGCGGTAAATGTTGGATTTGAAACTGCGAAAAAGAAGAAAGATCTAGCAATTGCAGAAGGTGACAATAAATCAGCACCAAAGTTTGCAGTGCCTACATTGCCAATGGAAGTTTCAACTATCAATGTGTCACAGAAGGTAGGAGACAACCGTGAGTGAAAATCTAGAACCATTAAAGCCAAAAGATCTTGGTATTAACGATGTTGAATTCTACGAAGTAGAACAGACTCCTGCAGTTGGCTTCTTTGGCAGCCTGAAGGGATTCTGGGTTACTTTCTCCACAATGTTTAAGAAGCCTTTGACAGTGGAATATCCAGAAGTAAAGGCGCCAACAGAAGAGCGTTTCCACGGGCGTCATCAATTAAATCGCCACCCAGATGGTTTGGAAAAGTGCATCGGGTGCGAACTGTGCGCGTGGGCATGTCCTGCAGATGCTATTTATGTTGAAGGCGAAACAAATACTGAAGAAAACCGTATGTCACCTGGTGAGCGATACGGCAAGGTCTATCAAATAAATTATCTCCGCTGCGTTTTCTGTGGGTTATGTATTGAAGCATGTCCTACTCGTGCGTTGACAATGACAAATGAGTACGAACTAGCAGATGACACTCGTGCAAAATTAAT
>WLCR01000130.1 GCA_009705235.1 Actinomycetota bacterium
AAGACACCAGGTGAGTTAGCGCCAGAACTATCTCGTGATGAATTCGCGCTGTATGACTTGATCTGGAAGCGCACCGTGGCATCGCAAATGGCAGATGCTAAGAAAATGCAGATACGCGTTGATTTTGATGCGGCCACAAACGATGGCAAGGCAACGATATTTCGCGCCAATGGTTCTGTAATCACATTTCCAGGTTTCTTAGCTGCATACGATGACATTGTTAGTGAAGAAAACAAAGACGAAGAGTCAGAGGATAAGCGCTTGCCAGCAATGACAGTTGGTCAAGCAGTTAAGGTCAACGAATACACCTGCGAAGGCCACGAAACTAAGCCGCCTGCCCGTTATACCGAACCAACTCTTGTTAAGAAGTTAGAAGAACTTGGTATTGGTCGTCCATCTACATTTGCATCAATTATTCAAACGATTCAGGATCGCGGATATGTCTATAAGCGTGGTCGCGCATTAGTGCCGACTTTCCTTGCTTTTTCAGTGACAGGGCTGCTTGAAACTCACTTTACAAAGCTAGTTGATTACGAATTCACAGCCAGCATGGAAGAGGATCTAGACAAGATCGCAGCTGGTGAAGCAGGCCGCGTTGATTGGCTACGCGACTTTTTCTATGGCGTTGATGGACAACCAGGACTTAACGAACTTTCTGCAGACCTTGGTGTTATTGATGCACGTGCAACAAACACCATGAACCTGTCCCCTGAAATCGAAATTCGTGTTGGTCGCTATGGCGCATACCTGCAAGAAAATAAAGAAGGCGAAGAGCGCAAGCTTGCAAATATTCCAGAAAATTTAGCACCAGATGAATTAACACTTGCAAAAGCAATCGAATTATTAGCTGCCCCTTCGGGTGAACGCGAACTAGGAATTGACCCAGCAACTAATTTGCCAATTATTGCAAAGAGTGGACGCTTTGGTCCGTACATCACCGAAGTATTACCTGAAGTACCGGTAGAGCTAACAGCATCCGGTAAGAAGAAAAAGAAAAAAGCAGATGCACCAAAGGCAAAGACTGCGTCCCTTCTTTCAACAATGACATTAGATACCGTTACATATGAAGATGCGCTGCGCTTACTATCACTACCAAGGACTCTTGGTACCAACAGCGCAGGTGATGAGATCACTGTGCAAAACGGTCGCTACGGCCCATATCTAAAAGCTGGTGTTGATTCACGTACGCTGACATCAGAAGAACAATTGTTTACAATGACATTAGATGAAGCGCTAGAGATTTATTCCAAACCAAAGGAACGTCGCCGCGGAGTTGCAAAGCCACCCGTCAAAGAACTTGGTATCGATCCGACTTCGCAGAAGCCGCTGATTATTAAAGATGGACGCTTTGGTATGTATGTAACCGATGGTGAAACAAATGCAACGCTTCGCCGTGGTGATACAGCAGAAGGCATGACCTTAGATCGCGGACTAGAATTACTTGCAGGCCGCCGTGCATGGGAAGCAGAAAACGGCCCATCACCAAAGAAGACTCGCAAAAAAGCGGCTGCGAAGCCCAAAAAAGGCGACACCGCACCAACTCTTACAAAGAATGTTGTTAAAAAAGCTGGTGCCAAAAAGGCTGCGAAGAAAGCAGCTTCAGGCAAAGCAAAGAAAAAGGCTGATTAATTCACAGTCTTAACGTAAGACTCGAGTGTGCTTAATGCAGATCTACACTTTCTTAATTGTTCCCTTGTGGCCGAAACAGAACTTTCTGGATCTGATACCCCATCACTTAGTTGATCAACAGCAAGGTTTAGTGCAGTTAATTTCTCTTTAAATCTAACTGAATACTTATCTGGTGGTGTTAAGACTTCAAGCTGTGCAATATTGAATTCAAGTTCAACAATATTTCCCAACATACGAAGCATTCCACCCTTGTTTAAAACAGTTTCGAAATCAGAAAAATCCTTACGCATATCTGAAATATGTCCTAACGCTGAAACTCTAAATTCAGTTGGTGACATTGGAGTAGGTGTGGGTGAAGCGGAGGCAGAAGCCGACGGTTCAGTAGTTGCCGATGCAGATTCAGTAGGTGTGGGCTCGCTACTTGGTGATTGTGTAACCGCCGGAGACGGCGACGCAGATTCGGTGCCTGAGGATGTATCAGTCGTAGAAGAATCTGTATTTCCACCAAGTGCACTGAAAAATGCCATCACCACAACAAAAGTTGCTATCCGACGCAGAGCTTTCTTACCTTTGCTTTCACCGGGTTTCCCAGTAGCAAATTGCCATAACGGCTTAAATTTTGAACCACCAGAAGGAGAGCCTGAATTAATGACCTTGTGGCTCGGTGATTCTGACAAAACATTGATGACACGTCGTTTGTTTGTCCATGACTTGCCATCCCAATATCTTTCGGTGTCTACCAAATCAGTATCTGGATACCACCCAGCGGCAAGAGTGTTTGGATTTTGATCAGCCATTCAAAAACCCGCCTTCTATTAGTAGGCTCTAACCTTAAGACATAGTCCACGAGATGCCGTGGCAAATGTGCGGCCAAAAGGAGTCAGAGGTGAAGAAATCCGCCGGCTGGTACCCAGACGATGCTGATTCTTCGCGTGTGCGATATTGGAATGGAAAAACCTGGACCGATATTTACGCTGATTCAGCCACTGGCCAGGTATCTGAAAACAAACTCTTTGATAACTTCGTAGAAAATCTCAACACAGCAATTCTAGGAACCGGTGTAACAGCAGCAATGGTTTCACTGACCGTAAAAGATATGCTGTTAAAAGCAAATAAATTAGATCCACCACAATTCATTTGCACTGCAGGTAAATCCAATAAAGGTAAATTCATACTTGTATACGACAAAGAGATAGTTTTACTAGAAGCTGGATTTAAAGTACCAAAATTACAAACCTTGTCATTAACTGACATAGATTCATTTGAGTACGCATACTCAAAAATGTTTGTTCGCTACCCCAGCCTAAGGCGAGAAGAGTTCTCACAAATTATTTATGAGGATTTTCAAATCATCTGCGAACAAACAACAATAAATTCTTTTGCTGAATCAGCTCTGGGTTCATACATTGGCACAGTTTCGCCAGAGGGATATCTGGAAAGAAGCACACGACAAGATAAAGTCTTTGCATCAGCTAAGGGTTCGACAATAGAAATTTGGTCAAAGAGAATTCGCTGTGGAAATCAGGAGTATTTAAT
>WLCR01000131.1 GCA_009705235.1 Actinomycetota bacterium
AAGAGCGAACCATCTGCCTCAACTTCGAGGCGATCAACAGTTCCAATAATGCGAGCACGACCTAGCTTCACATCAAAACGTAATTCGGCACCCACAACTTCTCGTTCAGTTTGCACGTGGTAGTCAACAAACTTTTTGAGCATTGTTACCGCTGATTCACAATGAGATGCACTGACCCAGCCACTTTCTGGATCAATTAACTTCCAGGAACTTTGCAAAGACTCAATCAACTGCTCGCGACTGGTGCCAGGCTCTTGCACCATTTTTGCTGCAAAGGCGTGAATAGCAGAACCCAAAACTTGTGCAGTGCTATCACCATCTGTTCCACCATTATTCTGTAAGAACCATTTAACTCCGCATTCCAGAAAAGATTCAGCGGCAGATGGCGAAACAACTACCTCTTGATCAGGATCAATCACTGGTGCATCAGTACTTAACGAAACAGACCCGATCCAGTTATCCGGATTTGCTAAATAGATTCCTTCAGCACTCATTGCCTTCAATAGCGCTGCGGCCTCTTTTGCTTTTGGTCCATTTAGCTGCGCACGAAGTTCGGCAACCAATGCTGGGGCTGTAATCGGACGTGGAACATCCTTGAATACCTGCTGATTATCGTCATCAGTTTCATTGACCATGACTTCGATTGCCTCAAAGAACTGCGATGGTTCTTCATCTTCACGTTGCACTGCGGTGACAAAAAGTGATTGTTTGGCGCGGGTTAGCGCGACATTAAATAGGCGTTGTTCATCCTGCATTAGGCCATTAGCGGCGATGACATCTAGCTGGTCTCGAGGAATATCCGGGTTGCGCTTGCGCTCTACTAATCGTTCGGCCCCTAGCAATGATGAACGCTGCTTGAGGTTAGGCCAGGTGCCTTCTTGCAAACCAGCGATTGCAACTAAGTCCCATTGCCGACCCTTTGCGCTGTGCACAGTAAGGATTTCAACAAAGTCTGGGCGGACACCCTTGGCGGTAATGACATCGCCAGCAATATCTTCTTGTGCAACTTCATTGATGAAAGCAGCAGGGCCAGATAATGGAAAACGTTCTGAATACCGCGCGGCAGATTCAAACAACTGCATCATCGCATCTAAGTCACGATCAGCAGCTGCTCCACGAACACCGGGACGCAGCGCTTGATTGCGCCACGTGGTTGCCAACTTCTGTCCATCACTTGTTAATGCGTTGTCCCAAATAAACCACAATAGATCATCGGCTAAAGCAGTCTTGTTTCGTGCAATCGCTTTGGCACCTTTCAACAATGCATGCACCCGAAGAACACTATCGGCACCTTCTATAAACAATTCACCATCATTTACTGCATCGAGCAACATCTGCGTTCCTGAACGCTCATCGCCTTCAGGGCGAGCAGTAATCAATGCCCTACGTATACGGCGCAACGAAATTGAATCTGCTCCACCAAACTCTGACAGTAGTAAACGCTCAGCGGTATCCAAATTGAGAGGTTGTACACCGATAGCAACCCGAGCCAATAACAAGAAGGGAGAAACTGCAGGGTTGCCAGCAAGTGCTTGAAGTTCTGATGCAACTGGAATACCTACCTGTGAGAATGCTCGTCGTAGCGCTGCTGCCTGAACACCTGGTGTGCGCAAAACAACTGCCATGTCGTTGTATGAAATTCCTTGACGAAGATGTGCGCTTCGGAATTGATGAGCGATAAATGCTGCTTCCTCTGCCCCACTTCTAAAGCGATGAACCCCAACAAAACCGCCTATTTCAGCGGCACATGAGCGCTTACGGGTTACCGGTGATCCTCGGAATCCCTGTACATACCCATGCCCAACGTCGAAGACTGCCTTTGCATTTCGATACACGGTGCTGAGGACAAATTCCTTGGAACGATATGGATCTAGCGCTGCTGCCAAGCCATCGGGATCTGCTCCACGGAATCGACCAACTGCGCTATCTGCATCTGCACAAATGATTACATCGTTGCCAGCAAGCAGAGCCAGTAGTTCGCGTTGTGCTGGATCACTTTCCTGAAACTCGTCCACCATGATCGTTGTGAAGCGATTTCGTAGTTGATCCAACAAATCAGGGTTGTTACGTAAATGAATCGATGCACGCAATACTAATTCAGATGGATCAATACGCAGCTTTGCATCGTGTGCGCTAAATTCGCGCATCACCATGGAATTGGTATATCTCTTCCAGAAAGCCGCTGCTGCTTGCCAATACTTTTCACCTTCTTGCTTACCAAGGACAGCTAACTCATCAGCATCAATGCCGCGCTCGGATGCACGCAAAATTAAATCGCGAAGTTCGCGCGCAAAGCCATTGGTCGTTAACGCTTTGTGTAAATCTTCGGGCCACTCTTTGAAGCCATCTTCGATGTCGCCCTTTAATAAATCGCGGATGTAACTTTCTTGTTCTGGACCACTGAGCAAAATCGGATCAGGCTCACCCTTTGCCTTAATCTTTAAAATTGAAAATGCCAGCGAATGGAAAGTTCGGGCTAATGGCTCAAACATTGTCTTGGTTGTGCGCAGTGCAATCGCATCACGAAGCTCAGATGCTCGCTCGCGACCATAAGTTAGTAGCAGGATTGAATCTGGATTTTGACCTTCATGAATACGAGCCAATGCTGCTTCAATTAAAACTATTGTTTTGCCGGTACCCGGTCCACCCTGAACAACAATGGGAGATCCGCGATGAGCAACTACTGCGGCTTGTTCGGCATCCAATGCGACAGGGGTGTGGTCAAGTACCTGTCGTACAAGGCTGAAAGGCTGCTTACTCACAGTGAGCATCTTGCCTCAGGGAGCCGACAAATTTAGGGATATGACTACTCGGGCACAAAAAAGGCCCGCACCAAGTGTTTGGTACGGGCCTTTCCCATTCAAATTAATTTGCGTTTAGATTCGCCTTCTTCTGACGAGAAGTCGCACGCGCGCGCTCATCGCCATTAAGAACAACCTTACGAATACGAACCACTGCAGGTGTTACTTCTACGCATTCATCTTCGCGACAGAATTCAAGAGCACCTTCCATGTTGAGCTTCTTAGGCGGAATCAAACGCTCTGATTCATCTGTGCCTGATGCGCGCATGTTTGTTAGTTTCTTTTCGCGAACGCAGTTAACGTCCATGT
>WLCR01000132.1 GCA_009705235.1 Actinomycetota bacterium
AATTGGATTCCGATCTTCACATCGTGGCTATGAGCGAAATTAATCACTGGTTTAAATGCGTTGGCATGTGCGTCATCTTCTATGGATGGACAACCAATTGAAATGCGACCTTCGGGCACAACTCCGGTTGCTTCAACCATGATCAAACCTGTGCCACCTGTTGCAAATGAACCTAGGTGAACATCGTGCCATTGGCCTACAAAGCCATCCTTGGCCATGTATTGGCACATAGGGGACACCCAGATGCGGTTATTGAACTGGACTTCGCGGATTGTTAGGGGATCAAAGAGTGCGCTCATGCCTGCAGTCTATTTGAGATTGGCCAGGCTTGCTTTAATCATGGCCTGGATCAACTTGGCATCAACATCCCAGTCGTTGGGCAGCTGAATAGTTTTTTTCAGGGCATTACCTTCTTTGAACTTTGGAGCAAACAGCTGCAATACCTTTTGATCCCACGGAGCAATCAACACATGCTTGGTCGATGCCGATGCACCAAAGATGTAATGCTTTTCAAACTTGACCATGGGCTGGTTCCAAGCGATGACTAGTTCTAGTTCTGGAAACTTTGTGGTGATCGCTTTAAAGATTGCCTTCATTGTTTTTGCTTGTTGTGGTGTCACAGATTTATAAAACTCTGAGGGGGTGGCAAATCTTTGTGAGGATTCAGAGCCTCTGGAATACATAACAAGTGCATTGGCATGGGCTTGCGAAAAACCGTAATTCTCTTTTAGATGCGCAATTTGTTCTGGATATTTCTTACCCTCAAGTTTTGCCATGACCTTAAACCAGTAGGCCATCTTCTCGCCGTACTTCTTTTCAATAGCGGGGAAGTGGGCTTCGCGTGAAGAATCTTTTGCCATAGGGCAAGAATAACCCCTGCAGCGATAGGGCTACGGGGGTTATGTTTCGTATCCATTCCCTCAAATTTATTGGGGTGGTTAACTGCGAATTGGTGGTTGCCTTTGGTCTGGTCAATACCTACTGTCAAGACATGAGAAAAGCGCTGCGAATACTGCCTCCGGTTTTAGCACTGCTTTTAGTGGCCACCATGGCTCAAGCCGCCACCGCACCTAAGCCAGGAAGCGTGTGTAGCAAAGCTGGGCAGTCAATAACTGTTAATAAGAAGAAATACACATGTGTGAAAAGTGGCAAAAAACTGCTGTGGAACAAGGGCGTTACGGTCGCAGCCCCAAAGCCATCTGCAACCCCGACAGTCAAAGAGCTAAAGTACGAGACAGAGTTATCTCCAATAAACCTTGCTGCATATAAAGAATTTATCAAAACCTATAAAGCAAGGATGACAACCGAGGTTCCAAATGTTGAGTTCATTGTTGAACCAAAAATGGACAAAGTCTTACTGAAACAAATCGTGGACAACATCAATGTCTCGGCTAAATTCTTTGCTCAAGAAAGACCGCTCAATGTTCCATTGAAAATCTGGATCGCTATGTCAAGCGAATTTCAGTGGATTTACGACAACATGACCGAAGTACTACCTTCACAACTTCTTGAGGGTGGCTGGCTGGACATGAAGTTAGCTCGTTCCAAAGCCGAACCAAATGGATTTATGGGGGGAGGCGCAGCCGGTGATACCAAGAGCGGTGTTGCAACCTTATTTTTTAATGGCAGCACAAAAGCGAATTGGGGAGATGCGTTCTGGTCCCAAGTTCCTGCACACGAATTTACCCACGTCGTTCAGCGATATGAACTAGGAAATTCAATGGGCCCAATGTTGTGTTGGGTGCGAGAAGGTAATGCCAATTATTACGGGTGGTTAATTGCAGGACGAAACAGCCAAGCTGCCTATCGAAATTTCTGGCTACAGGCGTTGTCGCGGATCCCGACATTGGCTGAAGTGCCTGATTATCAATCAAAATCTGCTGCTTATTGGGCAGACTTTTTTGTACAAGGTGAATTGAAAAAGCCGAATGAATGTGACCCTTGGATTAATTACATTGTAGGAGCAATGGCATTTCAGTATTTAGGTGGGACATATGGAAATGATGCTATTCAGAGTTTCTATATGGGATTAAAAGATGGCTGGAAAGGCGTGTGTTCATACCCGATTTCCTCAGCTGGGGTCCCTTGTGAATCCTGGAAGATTGTCTTTAAGAAATCATTTGGTGTTACACCTGAACAGCTCTATCCAAAATTTGGTCAGTACATTGCCGCTGAAATAAAATGGGCGAAGGGTAAAAAAGTGTATTGGAATCAAGAGGCGCTAAAGATTGCGCCTATTCCAAAGGACTAGTGCATTAACGAACGGAACGAAGTACAGCTGTAACTTTGCCCAAGATCTCGCATTTGTCGCCATCGATTGGTGCAAAATCATCATTGGCAGGAAGTAGCCAAATATGGCCATTCTTGCGTGAGAAAGTCTTAACAGTTGCTTCGCCATCAATCATCGCCGCAACGATTTCACCGTTATTGCAATCCTTTTGAGAGCGGATAACAACATAATCGCCATCACAAATTGCTGCGTTAATCATTGATTCACCAACGACCTTGAGCATAAATAAATCTCCGCTACCAACAAGTGATTCTGGAAGTGGAAAAGTCTCTTCTACAGATTGTTCTGCAGTGATTGGACCACCGGCTGCGATACGACCGACCAGTGGGATGTATCGGGTTGCATCAACTGGAGTTGAGTTCTCGGCAGTTTTTTCGTCCGGCATCAAAACTTCAAGTGCGCGGCCACGAGTCGGGTCGCGGCGGATGAAGCCCTTCTTTTCTAAAGCTTCTAATTGGTACTTCACTGAGGCAGGAGAGGTCAGGCCAGCGACAACGCCGATTTCTCGCATTGTTGGTGGATAGCCGTTGTTTTCAACTGCATCCTTGATCGCCCCAAGGATCTTGAGCTGACGGGTGGTCAGGCCGTGTGGGCCTTCTGGGCTGTCTGGGAGTTCAGTTACTTTTGCCATTGTGCTCGACCTTTGCCTGTAGGGGAGATGGTTTCTACCTTTAGGGGTTAAGCGTGACATAAGTTCACCAAAAATTCAAACACCTGTTCGAATTTTTCTTGCTATTTGTCAGTGGGAGGGTGTTTAATTGTCTTATTCGAACAGTTGTTCGAATACCTTCCCCAAGG
>WLCR01000133.1 GCA_009705235.1 Actinomycetota bacterium
AATACGATGGATCTTCTTTGCGGTTTCTGGAAAAGCCCGCAAGAACAAAGCGATATTTGTTAATGGTGCGACTGGGACAATCGTCACTGGCTCTGGTGATAACTCAATTAAGTCACGGAGTAGTTCGACAGCTGATCGTGGGTCAACTGTTCGATGTGATGGAGCAATACCTAAATCACACATCCCATCTTTTCCATGAACATATTCAGCGTATTGGCTCTTACCCAAGAGCGGACGTACAGCACCTCGTGCTACTGGAATATCTCCAGCCCCTGCTGCATCTAAAACTTTAAATGTATTGGCCACAACTTGATCAACATTGGTATTTCCATCTACACAGGTAATACCTAGCAAGTTGATATCTGGATGCATCGCTGCGAATAAAACAGCGAAGGCGTCATCTACGCCCGTATCTACATCCATAATGATTGAAGTTTTGGTCATAACGGCTAGCCTACTGCTATGGCGGCTAATGTAATCAAGTCTGGCGTTATTGCAGTTGTTGGCAGTGCAATGATGGATTTAACCGCTTATGCCGATGTTCTGCCTGAACCTGGCCAAACCCTAGCCGGCCAACTCTTTACAACAGGTTTTGGTGGCAAAGGCGCTAACCAAGCGGTTATGGCTGCGCATTGTGGTGCCCAAGTTCATTTCATTGGAAAATTGGGTAAGGATGTTTTTGGAAGTGCAATTGCAGATAACTTTGTGAAGGTTGGGATTAATTCTCAATACGTTGATCAAAGTGAAACACCTACTGGGATTGCCCATATCTGCGTGGATGGCAATGGTGAGAATCGGATCATCATAATTCCGGGCGCAAATCATGAGATTGAGATTTCTAGAGCCGTCGAAGCTATAAATTCAATCAAGGATTTATCTGTCGTAGTTGCACAATGCGAAATTAAGCAAGAAGTGACTCTTGCTTCATTTAAAGCGGCCAAGGCCCGTGGGTGTATAACTATTTTGAATCCTGCTCCATTTCAACCTTTATCTGATGAGGTAATGGAATTAACTGATTGGTTGATACCTAATGAAAGTGAATTCCGTGAACTTCATGGAAATTTGCCAACAAGTGATGAGATTCTAAAAAGTTTTAGAGCTGGAAAGAGCTCGATTGTAACTCTTGGTAGCCAAGGGGCTGTCTATATTTCTTCTGATGGTCAATTAACTTATGTAGGCGCACCAAAAGTTACGGCTGTAGATACAACGGGTGCTGGTGACGCATTTGTTGGGACATTTGCTTACTCTCTTGCTTTTGGCAAAGATCCTGTCGCAGCGATGACTCTAGGAGTTAAAGTTGCCTCTTTAAGCGTTATGCGAAAAGGTGCTCAATCTTCATATCCAGATCAAGCCGAAATAGCAACACTTTCGTAACCGCGCAAAACAAATGTTGGTCTGCGAATAGCATCTCCTGCTAATTGCATAGTGGGATACTTTTCCCATAAAGCCGGCAAAGAAACACTCATTTCAAGTCGAGCTAAAGGTGCACCGAGGCAGAAGTGAATGCCTGCACCAAAACCAATGTGCGGGTTGGGATCACGGGTTAAATCCATCGTTTCTGGGCTTGAAAATACTGTTTCATCACGGTTCGCAGAACCAATCAGGGCAGCAATCTTTTGCCCTTGCTTGATCTGGACTCCTCCAAGTTCGGTATCTGCTGTTGCTGTTCGTTCAAACAAATGCAGTGGCGCATCAAAACGCATGAACTCTTCAAGGGCGGTATCGGTTATGCCACGCGGATTTTCGCGGAGCAAAGCAACTTGATCTGGACGCTGAAGGGCAGCAACCATTCCATTGCCGAAGGCATTCACGCTTGCCTCGTGTCCTGCGTTAAGAAGCAGTACACATGTCGCTACAAGCTCGTGCATGTTTAGTTTTTCGCCATTTTCTTCAACAGATGCAAGATCTGAAATCAAATCTGCGCCTGGTGTTTTTTTACGACTTTCAGCTAAATCTCGTACATAATCTGCAAACTCTCTGGCAGCAATTTTTGCCTCACTTTGGTATTGCGCACTTGGATTAACTTCATACATCTTTACAATCGCTTGTGACCATGGTCGCAACAAGTGCTCTTCAGATTCTGGAAATCCCAAAAGGTCAGCGATAATCTTTACTGGTAATGGTTCGGCGTAATCAGCGATTAAATCAAATGTTTGGCCTGACATGACTTTTTCATCGATTGAATTAAGCAATTGATGTGTAATTCGTTCGACTGCAGGTCGCATACCTTCGATCTTCTGGCGGTTAAATGCTTTTGCAACCAATGATCGTAGTCGAGTGTGCTTAGGTGGCTCACTATCTAGAATCGAGTCGGCGTGCAACCAATTAAAGATTTCCCATTCAAATTGTGGGGTTTTTTCGGTGAATATTCTGCCTAAAGATTTGTTGCGAAAAACATCATTTGCATCACAGTGACGAGCGGCTAAAAACATCTGCATTCCTTCATGCCACACAGGTTCACCTGCAGCTCGAAGTTCTTTCAGCGCCGGATATGGATTAGTTACAAAGGCTGAATCATTAAAATCGATCATGAACCAGCTGAAACCTTTGCATACCCTGGTTTGATTACCTGCTCGATAATTTTCAGACGCTCTGGATATGGGATAAATGCGCTTTTCATAGCGTTAATTGTGAGTCTTTGCAGTTCGGCAAAATCCCAATTAAAGGCTTTTACTGCCTCTTCCATTTCAAATGACATAGAGGTTTGACTCATTAAACGGTTGTCCGTGTTAAGAGTTACGCGGAAACGAAGTTTGGCTAATTTCCCAATTGGATGTTCGGCGTAACTTGCTGCCGCCCCAGTTTGAAGATTTGAAGTGGGACAAAGCTCTAGTGGGATGCGTCGATCTCGAACATATGAAGCAAGTCGACCTAGCTGTGGTTCGGGGCCAGAAAAATCGATGTCATCGATGATTCGAACGCCGTGACCTAGTCTTTCGGCTCCGCAGAGTTGGATGGCTTCCCAGATGGACGGGATTCCATACGCTTCACCAGCATGGATAGTAAAATGGGCATCTTCTTTACGAAGATAATCAAAAGTATCTTTTTGATCAGACG
>WLCR01000134.1 GCA_009705235.1 Actinomycetota bacterium
CCAGTTGCAAAAGCATTAGGAGCACTGTCAATAACTATTGCAACCTTGGGCATCGGTAAACCTGAAGCAATTGTTACCTCTTGAACTAAGTCAAAAAGTTTTGGATTATCTGATTCCTGAATTAATTTTGCGCCAGTCATTGTTAGCACCAGTTTGTCGGATCCGTAATACGAGCCCCACACAGAAATAAGTGCAATGCCAACAGCAATCGGAACTATGCCAGCACCGGTGCCACCAAAGTAGGTAAGTGCTGCGTATACAACACACCACATCAGCACGCCCATGCTGATCAGAAGACCAATTGTTTTGCGGCGGTTAGCCGCTTGCATCGTTCTAAAGTTCATTATTTTTATTTAGAACTTAACATTTGGTGCAATGCGATCTTGAGGATCTTCGACCTCATAAAATTCGCGCTCTGCAACCTTTGCTAGGCCTGCAAAGAAGCTGCTAGGAATGGTTTTAACAGCGGTGTTGAGCTCGCGCACATTGTCGTTATAGAACTGGCGTGAGAATGCAACTTTGTTTTCAGTTGTTGCAAGTTCTTCTTGTAATGATAAAAAGTTTGTAGATGCCTTCAGATCTGGATAGGCCTCGGCAACTGCTAACAATCCGCGCAACGCTTGTGTAAGCATTCCATCAGCAGCTGCAGTATCTGCAACTGTTGTTGCTGTTGTAGCTTTTGCGCGCGCTGTGACAACTGCGTCAAATGTAGATTGCTCGTGCTTTGCATATCCCTTAACTGTTTCAACTAAGTTAGGAATCAAGTCTGCACGACGCTTTAACTGAACCTCGATCTGTGCCCATGCTTCATCTACTGTAATGTTCAAGCGAACCAAACGGTTATATTGAGCGATGATAAAGATAGCGATAAGAGCTACTACGCCTAGAACGATGATTGTTTTCATACCTAATTAAACCGCGCTTTCTGTCGGTTTATTTCCGACGCTAGTTGACCAAAGCCTTAATTAATCTTTGACTTGTGGAAGTTTAAAAATGATCGGCTAGGTGTTGGGCCACGCTGACCTTGATACCTAGAACCATACTTCTCGCTGCCGTAAGGATGCTCAGCAGGAGATGAGAGTTTGATGAGACATAGTTGGCCGATTTTCATGCCAGCAAACAACTTCACTGGCAGGTTGGCAACATTGGAAAGCTCAAGAGTGATGTGACCGCTAAATCCTGGATCGATAAAACCTGCAGTTGAGTGTGTCAGCAAGCCCAGTCGACCAAGTGATGACTTTCCTTCTAGGCGTCCTGCAATGTCATCGGGCAAGGTGATGACTTCATATGTACTTGCCAAAACAAATTCACCTGGATGCAAAATAAATGGCTCATCACCTTCGGCTACAACTTCGCGAGTTAGCTCTGGTTGTTCGATTGAAGGATCGATCACGCTGTATTTGTGGTTTTCAAAAACACGGAAGTACTTGTCCAGACGCACATCTACAGATGATGGCTGGATCATCGCCTCGTGGAATGGCTCGCAGCCAACTCGGCCGGCCTCTATCTCTGCGCGGATATCGCGATCGCTAAGTAACACGGCGTGAGCCTATAGGTATTTATGGGGCGGGAATGGGAGCGAAATACGCTCATAACCTTGCGTAAGTTACTGACGGGTAGCACAATTACGTCATGAGCCATTACACAGCAAACCTTCGCGACATTGAATTCTGCCTCTTTGACCTTTTAGGTCGCGACAAAGTTATGGGCACAAATCCATACGGTGAAGTCGATCGCGAAACTGCAATTGGAATGCTGGAAGAGGTAAAGCGTTTATGTGAAAACGATTTGGCCGCATCTTTTGTCGAAGGCGATCGCGTTGGTGCAGTTCTTAACAAAGAAACCGGCAACGTTACTTTGCCCGAAAGTTTTAAGAAGTCATACAAGGCATATGTTGATGGCGAATGGTGGCGCGTTGATGCTCCAGTTGATTTAGGTGGATTGAAGATTCCTCCATCAGTTCGTTGGGCAATCGCTGAAATGGTGTTGGGCTCCAATCCGGCAATTCACATTTACGCATCAGGTTATGCCTTTGCGCAGGTTGCCTATGTTCTTGGAACAGATGAGCAAAAGAAGATTGCAAAATTAATGGTTGATAAGCACTGGGGCGCAACGATGCAGCTAACAGAACCTGATGCAGGTTCTGATGTTGGTGCAGGTCGCACAAAGGCTGTGCAACAAGCTGATGGCACATGGCACATCACCGGAACAAAGCGTTACATCACTTCAGGGGATGCAGACTTTTATGACAATGTTGTGCACTTTGTGTTGGCACGTCGCGAAGGTGGCGGACCAGGAACAAAGGGCCTTTCACTATTTTTGATTCCCAAGTTCATGTTTGATTTTGAAACTGGCGAAATGGGTAAGCGCAATGGTGTTTATGTAACAGCACTTGAAGACAAAATGGGTCTAAATGTTTCTGCCACCTGTGAAGTTAACTTGGGTGAGCACGAACCAGCTGTTGGTTACTTGTTAGGCGAAGTGCATGAAGGTATTGCACAGATGTTTAAGGTCATCGAATTTGCTCGCATGATGGTGGGAACAAAAGCTATTGCAACGCTATCTGCTGGTTACATGCAGGCTTTGTCATACGCGAAAGAGCGGGTACAGGGCGGCGACATGAAGGTAATGAATGACAAGGCTTCACCTCGTGTCACAATCATTAAGCACCCAGATGTGCGTCGTTCGCTGATGGTTCAAAAGTCCTACAGCGAAGGTATGCGCGCACTAGTGCTGTACACCGCTTCTATCCAGGATGAAATCGAACTTGCAGAAGTTGCTGGCGATAAAGATCGTGCGGCGGACATGATTGCACTTAATGATTTATTGCTTCCAGTTGTTAAGGGTTATGGTTCAGAAAAATCATGGACACTTCTAGGAACAGAATCACTGCAAACATTTGGTGGCGCTGGCTTTACCCGTGATTGGCCAATCGAACAGTATGTGCGTGATGCAAAGATCGATACCTTGTACGAAGGTACAACAGCTATTCAAGGTCTAGATTTCTTCTTCCGCAAGATTGTTAAAGATGGCGGACGCGCA
>WLCR01000135.1 GCA_009705235.1 Actinomycetota bacterium
ATAGCTGCGCTTAATACGACGGCGATTGCTGCAGTAGTTGCGGCTTGGGGAGTGAAATCAAAGATGTAGAGAAGGATTGGAACAGAAAGCATTGCGCCACCTGCGCCGATGAATCCAAGAACTGCGCCAATGAAACCACCTGCAATTAATCCACCGATGATTTCCACTGGCTAATCATGAAGCAAAAACGCCCGCCGGTATGTAACCGACGGGCGTTTTAGGTAATTAGTTATAGGTTAAGCAACCTTTTTATAGGTTAAAGAAGGCACCTGTGACTGATGGGCCGAACTCTGTACCAGTTGCTACAAGTGCGAAGATGATCAGAGCAGCACCTGCAAGTGAGAGGTTCTTGAAGAATCCGATTGACTCATTTTGCTTAGCTGTTGCATCTGTTTCTTTCCAGAATGCATGCATCAAGAATGATGTTGGAATCAGGAATAGTGCGATAAGTAGCGCACCTAGATCTGCGTAAACACCAAATGCGATGTAAAGACCACCGACGAGGATCATGAGACCTGATAGGACCACGCTGAACTTTGCTGCTGGAACCTTCTTGTATTGGGCATAGCCAGTCATTGCCTCAAGCTTTGTGAGGTGTGAAACGCCAGATGAGATGAAGAGCAATGCGAAAAGTACGCGACCGATGATGAGGACGATGTCCATGGGACTCCTTGAGTGTTTGGGTGAACTTACTGGGTAATAGTAGTTGAAGTTTCAACTAATTATGGCCACGACACGCTCACGGGCTTGCTATTTGTCAGTGGCAAGGGCTATTTTTCGAACATCTGTTCGAATATCCACAGCCTTGAAAGGTAGCCTCACACATGTCAGCCAGCCAGGTTAACTCCGCCCTCGATGTCACTATCGATGGGGCAACGACTCCTATCGAGTTCACCTATAAAGGAAAACGTTTTCGCATTCATGCGGTGTTGTCTAGATGGTGCGAAGCAGGCGGCTGGTGGAATCGCATTAGTGATGGCAAGTATCGCCCTGATGATCAGGCACGCGCCTTGTGGCGGGTAGAGGCTGCACCTATTGGCGCCCTAACAACCTTCGAGTTAGAACGTGATGAAGTAACAGGTCAGTGGATTATTCGTAACGTATGAGTTTTATTCATCTCAATGTTGCCAGTGGCTATTCATTGAAATACGGAACAACACAACCCAAGGATTTAGTACAGCGAGCAGCAGAGTTTGAAATGCCGGCGTTAGCACTAACAGATCGAGATGGGTTAGCTGGTGCTATCCGTTTTACTCAAAGTTGTGTTGATTACGGGATCGCACCGATCATCGGAGTCAACTGTGCCATTGATCTAGGCGATAGCAAGGGTCGCATCACACTGTTAGCACATAGCGATGGGGGATGGCGCTCGCTGTGCAGGTTAATGACATCACTGACAATGACAAGTGATACCCGTGTTCCGGTTTTGACTTTAGATTTCTTACAACAGTTCAGTCAGTACAGCACCAATGTCTATGCAATGCATGGACCTGAATCACCAATTAGTAGCGCTATTCATAACCACCGCTTTGATCAAGCACTATCTATCTTTAATCAAACTCGCAATCTATTTGCCAATAATGCAATTGAATGTGTTTCACATTTGGTAGCAGGACGTGGCCCGCGATCTACCGAACACGCAGCCCGTTCCTTAATCTTTGCTCGAGACAATGATTTAGATGCCGTTATTACCAATGCTGTACGCATGAAAGATCGTACAGATGGTCCGGTGGCAGATGTCTTAGATTGTGTGCGACAGCTAGTTCCGCTGCATGATCGTCACATCGAACGTCGCAACGCTGAAGGCTTTTTAAAATCTAGTGACGAAATGATTTCACTAGCTGCCGAAATTGCGCGGGCTGCAGGAGAGCGAACACCACGTGCGCTGTTAAAGACAACTCGCGAATGGGCAGAGCGCTCTTTGTTATCGCCCCAACGAGACATTGGATTAGGAGCAGCCCACCTGCCAGAACCCCACGTAGTAGGTGTCAATACCGCACAAGAGATGCGCACATTGCTACGTGCTCGCAGTGAAGCTGGCATCAACTGGCGATACAACAGCAGCGATCAAATCAGTAAAGCTCGTGCACGTTTAGATGACGAGCTAGCAACCGTTGCAACACTTGGATTTGAATCATACTTTTTAACCGTTGCAGATATTGCAGATATGGCGCGCGATGCCGGCATCCGAGTTGCAGCACGTGGCAGTGGTGCCGGTTCATTGATCTGTCACTTACTTGGCATTTCAGGGGTTGAACCAATGCAGCATGGTTTGTTAATGGAACGCTTTTGCTCGCCATTACGTCGCGCACTGCCAGATATTGATATCGATGTTGAATCTGCCAGACGCCTAGAAATCTATGACATGGTCTTTAAACGATATGGCGATAGCAATTGGGCCGCGCCTAACAATCAATCACGATGCGCAGTTGTTTCTATGGTCGATACATATCGTGCGCGCCATGCAATCCGTGATGCTGGCGCAGCACTTGGCCTGCCGGGCATGGAGATAGATATGTTGGCAAAATCAATGCCACATGTGCGTGCTCGCAATATTGCAAAGACTCTTGAATCTTTACCTGAACTTCGTCGACTTAATACTTCTGCTCCATTAATGGCTGCAACAATCGAAATGGCACAACGTTTAGATGGCCTGCCCAGACACCTTGCAATGCATCCTTGCGCAATTGTTTTATCTGATGGTGGCTTTCTAGATCGTGCGCCATTGATGGCAAGTGCCGGGGGATATCCCATGGTTGCTTTTGATAAAGATGATGTAGAAGCAGTTGGGTTATTAAAGCTAGATGTCCTAGGTGTGCGTATGCAATCAACTATTGCTTACTCAATGAAAGAAATCGAGCGGGTCCATGAAGAAAAAATTGATATTGATGCTGTGCCATTAGATGACACGGCAACTTACGAGTTAATTCAATCAACACGTACCCTAGGAATTTTTCAGGTGGAAAGCCCGGGACAGCGCGAACTAGTTGGAAAGCTTGCTCCTAAAAACTTCACTGATTTAATTATTGAT
>WLCR01000014.1 GCA_009705235.1 Actinomycetota bacterium
AGGTTGTTGCACGTCATTTAGTGTGTATTAATCTGTATCAAGACACCGATCCACAGTTGGCCCACAAGCATGGAATCGCAGCAGCACACCATGCTGGACGTCTTGCCGTAGTTCGTGAATCTGCCGGATATGCCGCATATCGTGCTGGTCATTATGAAGTAGCTTTAAAAGAATTGCGTGCCGCCCATCGAATTTCAGGAGATGTCTCATCCCTTCCGGTTATGGCAGATTGTGAACGAGGGCTGGGTAACCCTCTAAAAGCATTGAATTTGGCTGGTTCTCCAGAGGTAAAACGCTTGGCAAAACCAGAAGAAATCGAAATGCGAATCGTTGCGGCCGGTGCCCGGCGCGACTTAGGTGAATTAGAAGCAGCTGTGGTGACATTGACATGTAAAGAGTTAAACAATGAAACCGATGAATGGGCTTTGCGTTTGCGTTATGCATATGCTGATGCTTTAGATGCCGCAGGCCGAAAAGATGAAGCAAGACAATGGTTTGCCAAGTGTGCTGAATTAGATGAAGAAGGTTTTACTGACGCTGCAGAGCGGGCCGCAGAATAGTTACCCACAACTAATTCTTTTCACTCTAGTTATGTCGGTAGCGCACTTGATGATCTAACCTCCACGTAGAAAATTATTGGAGGATTCATGGTGAAGAAAAATACTGCGAAGAAAAGCAGTGAAGTCCAAGCGGATTACTCATTAAATGATGTGTTGCTCAGAGGTCGAGTGTCGCAAGAAGCGGTTGAAAAGCAACTACCAAGCGGAGACAAGGTGGTTGAGTTTCGATTAATAGTCACCCGAGACAAACAACCAGGCGTTGACACTTTGGATATAGGTTCATGGAGCGCAAAGTCACGTCGAGCAGCGTTAACTCTTGTCCCCGATGAATGGGTGGAGATCACAGGCTCAATTCATCGTCGCTTTTGGAGCGGGCCAGGTGGGCTTGCAAGTCGTTGGCAGGTTGAAGCGGTGGAGATTTCCCGAATTTAGGTAGGCTTATGGCATGAGCAAAAACAGCGATTTTCTTTCGACTCTTAAATCAATATCTAACAATGTCCACTTCGGCAACAAAACGGCAACAGATGTCGCTGACTCATTAAATGGCTGGCTTAAAGAAGGTGGCGAAGCGCTCAAAGTTAAAATCGAAGATGAGGTTGAGCGTTCGGTTTCAAAAATGGGTTTTGTAAAGCGTGGGGAGTTTGAGGCGCTAAAACAAGAGGTTGCCGCATTGAAAAAGGGAACACACCAGAAGAGTACGAAGGATGCAACAATCAAGAAAACAGTAAAGAAGGTAGCGAAGAAAGCTGCAAAAAAGAAAGTTGTGAAATAAATGGAAAACAACAATCAGGTCAATGGCGAATCACTTGTAGAGGAACTTCGCACAGAACTTCAGGAAATTGATGCGATGGAAGTTGGAGATCACGCGCAACGTTTCGAAACATTGCATCAACGGCTCAATCAAGCACTGTCCTCAATCGACGGTCTTTAATTCTTAAATGAAAACACGTTTGGATGCCGAGTTGGTACGTAGAGAACTTGCGCGTTCGCGTGAACAGGCCGCTGACTTTATTGAAAAGCGTTCGGTGCTTGTAAATGGGATTCCGGCGACAAAGCCAGCAACTCAAGTCGATGCTGAGACCTCAATCGTCATTGCCGGAGACCGTGATGATTTTGTTTCTCGGGGTGGACATAAGTTAGATGGAGCGCTGAGCGCATTTAGTGGGGTAGTTGTCGAAGGCAAACGCTGCCTTGATGCGGGTGCTTCCACCGGTGGCTTTACTGATGTTTTACTTCGTCGAAACGCTGGACATGTTGTTGCGGTAGATGTTGGTTATGGTCAACTCGCATGGGGGTTACGACAAGATGAACGCGTAACTGTTCTTGATCGAACCAATATCCGTCATTTAACAGGGGACATGGTGGGAGAAGCTATTGATCTAGTAGTCGCCGATCTATCTTTTATTTCACTTACCTTGGTACTTCCTGCATTAGCTGCGGTTTCTAAACCAGAGGCTGATTTTGTCTTGATGGTTAAACCTCAATTTGAGGTGGGACGAGAGAAGTTAGGCGCCGGTGGAGTAGTTCGAGACCCAGCTCTTCGTAAAGCAGCCGTGATTGAGGTAGCTGAGTCGGCATACGATGTGGGACTTGGAACCTTAGGAATATCTGCAAGTCCATTACCAGGACCTGCTGGCAATGTTGAATACTTTTTATGGCTTCGTAGAGGGGCCCCCGAGATTGATCATGCAATGTTGGATGAAGCTATCGCGATTGGACCACAGTGATGCGCAATTTATTGATTGTATGTAATCCAGCTCGAGTCGATGCCGTTGTTGCAGCTGTTGAACTGCAGCAGTCCCTTGCATCTACATTTGGTATCTATACGATTTCTGACGTAGAGATTCCTGGAATGATCAAATCAACAGTAGCTGACCTTCCACAACTTGAAGCCGCTGTAGTTTTGGGTGGAGATGGAACGATGCTACGTGCCTCAGAAGTCGCTCAAGAACGTGATATTCCGTTGCTCGGCGTGAACTTGGGTTCTGTTGGTTTTCTATCAGAAGTTGAAAAGACCAAACTATCCGATGTTATTGACGCACTTGTTAATAAGACGTATGTGATCGATCCACGGATTACCTTGGGATACACCGTCGAAAGAGATGGTGTAGTTATCGCTACTGGTTGGGCTTTAAATGAGGTAACGGTAGAGCGCGAAAAAGCAACTATGGTTGAACTCTTTCTTGAAATTGATAGCCGACCAATTTCGCGTTGGGGGTGTGATGGATTGATCTGTTCTACGCCAACTGGTTCTACAGCGTATGCATTCTCTGCCGGCGGACCAATTCTTTGGCCAGAGGTCGATGCCCTTGTTGTTTTGCCAATTTCTGCGCATGCTTTGTTTTCGCGTCCACTCGTAATCTCGCCACAATCTAAAATTGCCGTGGGTATTGAATCATCTGAAGCTTTTCTTTCGGCGGATGCTCTTCGTAAATATGCATTGCAAAAAGGCGACCGAGTTGTTGTTACAAAGAACCCCCGGATCATTAAGTTAGCTCACCTAAAAAATACATTGTTTAGTGATCGTTTAGTGGCGAAATTCAAACTTCCGGTTGAAGGATGGCGTGGTGAGTGAACGCACTTTTCTTGAAGAGATAACAATTAGATCTATTGGTGTTATTGATCAATCAACGCTTGAAATCTCTAAAGGCTTAACTGTTTTGACCGGTGAAACTGGAGCCGGAAAAACAATGATTTTGACTGCGTTGAACCTGATTTTAGGGGGTAAGGCTGACAGCGCATTAGTTCGCAAGGGATCTGAAAGATTAGTTGCCAGTGGTCGTTTTTCTATTCCACGGTCTTCGGAGTATTTGTTTGAAGATGTTCTAGTTGAAGATGGCGAGTTGATTGTTACACGCACGGTGTCCTCGGATGGAAAGAGTAAAGCAACTACAAATGGTGTGAGTGCAACGGCTAGCACCTTATCTTCCGTAGGTGAAAACTTGGTTGAAGTTCATGGGCAAGCTGCAAATCAAAACATCACCAAGAGTTTCAGGCAGCGAGAGTTGCTTGATCGATTTGGACAGATTGACTTAGGCGCTTATCAAGAAGCACTACAGGAATACCACGAACTGAAAGAGCGCATCAGTGCTCTCAAGAAGAGCATCGCACAAAAGGACAAGGAGCTCTTTGAATTACGAGAGTTCGTAACTGCATTTAAGAAGTTAAATCCAACAGTTTCAGAATTCGCAGAGATTGACGGTGAAATTTCCAGACTTTCAAGTGTGGAAGAGTTTCGTTTAGCAACAGCGCAGGCATCGTCTGCTATCGAAGATGAAGAAGTTGGTGCCTTAACTTCGCTGGGTATCGCACGACGTGCGCTAGAGGCGGCAAGAAGTAAGGATCCACTTCTAGAATCTATTTACCAGCAGTTGAGTGAGAGTTTTTTCCTTCTTGATGACGCCCAAAGTGCCTTGAATTCCTATCAAAGTAAGCTCGAAGCCGACCCTGCACGACTCGATTTTCTGCACGCCCGTAAGGCTGATATCACTACATTGATTAAGAAGTTTGGCGGTTTGGGGACACATGAGCAAGAGTTGATCGAACTAGCGGTCCGCTATAAGAATTCCTCAGATGCGATTGCTGATCTAGAAGGTGGAGATCAACGTTTACAAGAACTTGAAAAGCAATTGTTAGCGCATAAGAAAATTCTGCTCTCTGCTGCTAAAACTCTCTCTGAGAATCGAATAAAAGCGGCTGATCAACTTTCACGGTTAGTAACTGCAGAGATTCAGCAACTATCTATGCCACATGCGACATTTGTGACAAAGGTAGATACGGCTGATTATGCAGCGCCAAAAGAATCTGATTTCACTGCTCAAGGTTGCGATGAGATCGCAATGTTTATTCAAGGCCACAAGGATGCACCCTTGGTGTCTTTGGCTAAAGGAGCATCGGGTGGAGAGATGTCGCGCGTGATGTTGGCGTTGGAGGTTGTTATTGCAACAACGCACCCCATTGGTACATATGTGTTTGATGAAGTTGATGCTGGTGTCGGAGGAAAGGCAGCTATTGAAGTTGGAAAACGTTTACATCAGTTGGCCCAACATGCCCAAGTAATCGTTGTCACTCATTTGCCACAAGTTGCAGCATGGGCGGATAGTCATTTTGTTGTAACGAAAAATAATGATGGGACAGTAAGTCAGAGTGATGTCAAAAACGTGTCAGGGGAGGATCGCATCGAAGAGATTGCCCGCATGTTGGCGGGTCTTGAGAACTCTTCTAGCGCCCGCGAGCACGCCACGGAGCTGCTTTCCCTGAAGGTGTAGTTCACCTACTGTTTTAAATGATAGGTTTGACTCCCATGGGCCAAGCACATGTGACTAAACATTTATTCGTAACAGGCGGAGTCGCCTCAAGTTTAGGTAAGGGGCTCACCGCCTCAAGTCTTGGACGATTATTAGTAGCCCGCGGTATTCGCGTAACAATGCAAAAACTTGATCCGTACCTCAATGTTGATCCCGGGACCATGAATCCGTTTCAACATGGTGAAGTTTTCGTTACCGATGATGGCTCTGAGACAGATCTAGATATTGGACACTACGAACGGTTCTTGGATCGGAATCTTCATGGTTCAGCAAATGTAACTACAGGCCAGGTGTACTCACGTGTGATCGCACGAGAGCGCCGAGGTGAGTATTTAGGAGAAACCGTTCAGGTCATCCCTCATATAACTAATGAAATAAAGGAACGTATTTTGGCGATGGCCGGTCCCGATATTGATTTAGTAATCACAGAAGTTGGTGGAACAGTTGGAGATATTGAATCTCAACCATTCCTAGAAGCAATTCGCCAGATTCGCCAGAATGTCGGACGCGACAATGTCTTCTACTTGCATGTTTCTTTGGTTCCATACATTGGACCATCTGGTGAATTGAAAACCAAACCAACGCAGCATTCTGTTGCAGCTTTGCGCAGCATCGGTATTGCACCTGATGCAATAGTCCTTCGATCTGATCGCGAGATTCCAGAAGGTGTAAAAAAGAAGATTTCATTGATGTGTGACGTAGATTCTGAAGCTGTTGTTG
Source organism: Actinomycetota bacterium (assembly GCA_009705235.1). Classification (GTDB taxonomy): domain Bacteria; phylum Actinomycetota; class Actinomycetes; order Nanopelagicales; family Nanopelagicaceae; genus Planktophila. The sequence goes on from WLCR01000014.1 coordinate 5,588, forward strand.
CAGCAGTAGATGCTCCTTCGATTTATGACATTCCAAAGGTTTTGCATAGCGAGGGTCTTGATTCGTACGTCGTGAAACGTCTTGGATTTGATTGCCATGATGTTGTTTGGGGCGATTGGGATCTACTACTTGAGAAAGTGCATCACCCGAAACATCACATCAAAGTTGGTTTAGTCGGAAAGTACATTGATCTACCAGATGCTTATCTTTCGGTCTCTGAAGCATTAAGGGCTGGTGGCTTTGCTAACCTAGCAAAAATTGAGATTGTTTGGATTGCAAGTGATGAATGCGAAACCGCGGAAGGTGCTAAAAAGCATTTGCACGGTGTAGATGCTATTTGTGTTCCAGGCGGTTTTGGTATTCGCGGAATTGAAGGCAAAGTTGGCGCTCTCAAATATGCACGCGAGAACAAGATTCCTACCTTGGGATTGTGTTTAGGATTGCAATGCATGGTTATTGAAGCAGCGCGCAATTTGGCCGGCATTAAAGATGCAATTTCAGCAGAATTTTCTGATTCCGGTACTCCCGTGATTGCAACAATGGATGATCAAAAAGATGTAGTTTCGGGTAAAGGCGATATGGGTGGAACGATGCGCCTTGGTCTTTACCGAGCAGATTTGCTGGCTGGTTCAGTCGTTGCAACCACATATGGCGCAACAGAAGTATCGGAACGTCACCGCCACCGTTATGAAGTCAATAACACCTACCGTGATCAGATTTCGAACGCTGGGCTGGTTTTCTCTGGAATGTTTAAGGAACAAGACCTCGTGGAGTTTGTAGAACTTCCCAAAGAGGTGCATCCTTACTATGTAGGCACGCAAGCTCATCCTGAGCTGCGTTCACGTCCAACGCGACCACACCCATTATTTATTGGTTTGATAGCAGCGGCGGTAGCAGCGAAAGGCTAATCATGCTCGTTGGTGTTCCGAAGGAAATTAAAGTTCACGAATCGCGAGTTGCCATTACCCCAGAAGGTGTTTCCGAATTCGTTCACGCGGGCCACAGTGTCGTGATTCAAGATGGCGCAGGAGTTGCCTCTGCAATTACTAATGAAGATTTTATTCAAGCTGGGGCCACAATTGTTGCAACAGCCGATGAGGTGTGGCAAAAAGCTGATCTGCTATTGAAGGTAAAAGAGCCAATTGAGTCTGAATACTCGAAAATGCGTAAAGGGCAAACTCTTTTCACATACCTTCACCTAGCTGCCTCTAAGGCGTGTACCGATGCACTTGTAGCTTCTGGAACCACTGCAATCGCATATGAAACTGTTGAAGTTAATGGAACATTGCCTTTGCTCGCCCCAATGAGTGAAGTTGCTGGTCGTCTTGCAACGCAGGTTGGTGCAACAGCTCTGCAAAAGCCACATGGTGGCCGTGGAGTTCTTCTAGGGGGTGTTCCAGGAGTTGCACCTGGCCGAGTTGTTGTAATTGGTGGGGGAGTTGCTGGATTAAACGCCGCAGTTATCGCACTTGGCATTGGTGCTGATGTCACTGTTTTTGATCGTTCAATAAGCCGTTTGCAATATATCGACACTATTTATGCTGGGCGCATAAAGACGTTGGTTGCTTCAAAGCACGCAATAGAGCGAGAAGTAAAGCAAGCAGATTTAGTTATTGGTGCAGTACTGGTTCATGGCGCAAAGGCACCAAAACTAGTTTCCAACTCGCTAGTTTCACAAATGAAAAACGGATCGGTGTTAGTTGATATCGCAATTGATCAGGGTGGGTGTTTCGAAGATTCCAAACCAACTACCCATGCGGAGCCAACATTCATTGTTCACAACTCGGTCTTCTACTGTGTTGCCAATATGCCAGGCGCTGTTCCTGTGGCATCTACATATGCGCTGACTAACGCAACGTTGCCATATGCACTCTCCTTGGCAAACCTGGGCTGGGAAGCGGCATGCAGGAAAGATCCAAACTTGGCCAAGGGTTTAAATGTCCATGAAGGAGAAATTTTCTATTCAGCTGTAGCAGAAGCACATGGTTACCCGAGCGTTGAACTTTGAGCTAGCTTCGACATCCTTTCTCAATCATTTACAGATTGAGAGAGGTTTGGCAGCAAATTCCATTTCTGCTTATCGGAGAGATTTAAACAAGTTTGCACATTTTCTAAATGATAAAACATTGTCAGAAGTTGATCCAGAGACAGTCAGCGCATTTGAAACATCGTTGCGGGAAGCAAAATTGTCGGTTGCAAGTATCAACAGGGTGGATTCCACTTTGCGATCCTTTTTTAAGCATCTGCAACAAGAGTACGGATATGCAGATCCAACGCTAGAAATCGCACCAAGTAAGTCGTCTCGTCGATTACCTAAAGCGTTGACTATTGCTCAAATAGTTTCGATGATCGATGCGGCCTATCGCGAAGGTCAACCAGTTACTACTCGTGATCAAGCGATGCTTGAACTTTTGTATAGCAGTGGTGCCAGAGTTAGTGAATTGATTGGGATTAATCTGAACGATCTAAGTTCGGTTAAAACTGATGATGGAGTCATTACAACTTTGAAGCTGCGGGGTAAAGGGTCCAAAGAACGAATTGTTCCTTTGGGTTCATTTGCATCAAAGTCGATCGAAAATTATCTAGTGCGAGGCAGACCAGATTTAGCAGCAAAGAGCGCCAAGACAACATCTGCACTGTTTCTAAATTCGCGCGGAACGAGAATTTCCAGACAGACTGCCTGGCAGTTGGTTTTAGATGCAGCAGAAGCAGCGGGAATAACTGACCATGTTTCGCCACACGTATTTAGACATTCGTATGCGACACATCTGTTAGATGGTGGCGCAGATATCCGCGTTGTCCAAGAATTACTGGGACATGCCTCAGTAACAACTACTCAGATTTACACGCTCATAACAATAGATAAAGTACGAGAGAGCTATTCAATGGCTCACCCACGAGCCAGATAACTAGGTTTACAGACCGCGCAAACGACGGGCCAAAATACTTTGATCACCCTTTGCTTCGAGATCAGCAATGATCACTGCAATTGATTCACGAACTATGCGACCACGGTCTACTGCAAGACCCAAATCGCCACGTAGTTGCAGACGTGCTTGATCAAGATCAAAGAGTTCATCTGGTGAGAGGTAAACAGTAATTTTCTCATCATGACGTTCACGACCTGATGGAGAGCGATCAACTGTTGTCACGCGACGACGTGCAATCGTGCGCACCCCCTTTTTAGAAGACGGTGCTTTTGGGGTTGCAATTGCAGGAGCCACGAGAGGAGTAGCTACCTCTTGTACAGATTGTGTTGGTACTGAAGTTAGTGCAGGTGCTGTCGAACGAAATAATTCATCTGCACCGGGAAGGTTTGCTCTGCGTGTCATCGTGCGCCTCCTCTGGCGATAAGTTCTCGTGCTAAACGTCGATAAGATGCTGCTCCACCAGATGATGTCGCATATGTTGTGATCGGTTCGCCAACAACAGTTGTCTCAGGGAAACGAATTGTCTTAGCAATAATCGTTTCAAAAACATCATCAGGAAATTGCTCAAGTATTCTTTCTAGGACCTGGCGATTGTGTGAAGTTTTCTTGTCATACATAGTTGCCAAAATTCCAATAAGTCGAAGATTTGGGTTTAGGAAACTCTTAACTTTATCCAAGTTACCCTTAAGTTCAATGAATCCATGTAATGCAAAGTACTCACATTGCATCGGAACGATTACTTCATCAGATGCAACCAAAGCGTTAATGGTTAGCTGACCCATTGTTGGTTGACAGTCAATTAATATGACATCGTAATAATCGCGAAGTGGTGCTAGCGCGCGCTTGAGGTATTGCTGACCACCAATTTCAGCACCCAAAGTTGTTTCAGCTGTACCAAGGTCACGATTTGCAGGCAAAAAATCCAAGCCCGCAACAGATGATTTCAAAACAATGTCATCAACATTTGCAGTTGGAGTCATCAATGCGTAGTAGACGGTTTGTTCTAAGGGCAAAGAATGGGCATTTACTCCAAGACCCAAAGACAAGCCACCTTGTGGATCGAAGTCAACCAATAAAACTCTGCGACCCATTTCAGCAAGAGCAGCACCTAAGTTGATGGTGCTTGTTGTCTTTCCAACTCCACCCTTTTGGTTAAAAATAGAAATTATCTTGGCGCTTCCATGCTCTGTTAACTGAGCAGGTGTTGGAAAATGCTGTGCGACTTTGCCTAGCAAAGTAGATGTCGTGGCCACATCCTCTGCAATTGTCGATTTAGCGTTCAATAGTCAAACCTCTTTCCTGATATACGCGGGAGCCTATGCGTTACACATAAAACAGGCAAGCGTGAAGTAAGGTGCCTCCGTGGGATTAACAGATGTGGGATCAACAGATGTTGGAGTAACAGATCACGTATCTGTCGAGGCGTCGACCGATGTAAACGCCTCCTCAGACGGCTTCTCCGTACACCTGGCTAACTTTGATGGCCCTTTCGATCTGCTACTTCAGCTTATTTCTCGCCACAAGATGGATGTCACCGAAGTCTCTTTAAGCATGGTGACCGACGAATTCATCGCCTTTATTCGTGCTCTTGAAGCATCTGGTGAAGGCTGGGAGCTTGATCAGGCGACTGAATTTTTAGTCGTAGCGGCAACCTTGCTGGATCTCAAAGCGGCCCGTCTGTTGCCATCTGGTGATGTTGAGGATGAAGAAGATTTAGCTCTGCTTGAAGCGCGAGATCTATTGTTTGCCCGCCTTTTACAGTACCGAGCGTTCAAGGAGATTGCAGCTACCTTCAATGAGCGTATCGCCGCCGCTGATAAGTCATTTGCCCGCGTGGTAGCGCTGGATCCCGCCCTCGCCGCGCTGTTGCCTGAGGTTCTGATTGGGGTAGGGGCGGCACGTTTTGCTGCTATTGCCGAGCGCGTACTTACACCCAAGGTAATTCCGACAGTGGCGGTCCAACACCTCCATATGGCCCTCGTGAGCGTTGCTGAAGAGTCAAAGATGGTCGTGGAAGCTCTACGACACTCAAAGACGCTTAGCTTTAGAAATCTGATATCCGATGCCGATAGCACATTGGTTGTTGTTGCGCGGTTCTTGGCACTCCTAGACCTCTATCGCCAGGGCGTACTGCGCTTTAACCAGGTCATCGCCCTTGGGGAGCTACAAATCAGTTGGACCGGAAGCCTTGAAGGCGAGGTCGAAATTACCGATGAATTTGATATACCCGTAGTTTTGGAGATGGAAGACTCGACAGAAAGTGGCAATAATGTCTAATGTAGAAGTTGAACGTTCGATCGAGGCGATCCTTATGGTGGTGGATGAGCCGGTAACGGAGATCATTTTGGCTCAGGTCCTGGAGCGCCCAATCGAGGAGATCGAAACCGCTTTGGCTGTCCTTGAGGGAAGTTACGAAGATCGCGGCTTTTCCTTACGCAAGATAAACGGGGGATGGCGCTTTTATAGCAACCCCAACTATTCAGCGGTTGTCGAAAAATTTGTGCTAGATGGCCAGCAGTCTCGGTTGACTCAAGCAGCACTTGAAACCCTTTCGGTGATTGCTTACCGCCAACCAGTTTCAAGAGCCCGTGTGTCAGCGATCCGAGGCGTAAATGTTGAGGCGGTCATGAAGACCCTTATCACCCGTGGTTTAGTTGAAGAATCAGGGGTAGAGCATGAGACCGGAGCGATCTTGTACAAGACGACCAGCTATTTTCTAGAGCGCCTTGGCTTAAACTCACTCGAAGATCTTCCAGCGTTAGCGCCATATCTGCCAGATCTCGATGGCCTGGATGAGATCCTCGATTCGCTAACTGACTAGCTTTTCCGCTAACCTTTCCTCCTGACTGTCGGGAGGATAGCCATGGCCCAAATGAGGCTTAACAAGATAATCGCTGATGCCGGTATTACTAGCCGTCGTGGAGCTGATGAATTAATCGAAGATGGCCGTGTTGCGGTCAATGGAATCATAATTCGCGAGATGGGTAGTAAGTTCGACCCGGAAATAGATCATGTAATGGTTGACGGTGAGACAATTTCAAGAACAATGACTAAGTCTTATCTTGCACTTCATAAACCTAAAGGTGTTTTGTCTACGATGTTTGATCCAGAAGGTCGACCATCACTTGATGATTTTATTGACCTACGTAAGGAACGACTTTTTCATGTTGGACGCCTGGATAAGGATTCCGAGGGCCTCATTTTGCTTACAAATGATGGAGATTTAACATTTAGAGCCACCCACCCTTCCTTTGGCCTCGAAAAGACCTACATCATCGAATTTGATGGGATTTTGCCGACAGGTGTCGACAAGGTGCTTTTGAAGGGGGTCGAGTTGGAAGATGGAATGGGTCGAGTCTTGACCTTCAAGCAGCTGTCTCCACGATGGATTGAAGTGTCAATTCACGAGGGTCGCTATCACATTATTCGTCGTCTCATGGAAGCTGTTGGGGTAGATGTCCTGCGGTTGATCAGAACCAAATTTGGACCGATCTCTTTGGGCGATACCCCCGAAGGACGTTGGCGAGACTTGAATGCTGGAGAGTTGATGAATCTACGAAAGGCTTTAGATATTTGACGCTTTTACTATAAAACGATAATTAGAGAAAAGACTATTTATTACTTTATAGATAATATTGGTTGTAAGTATCAATTTATCGACATATCTTGTGCGTAAGAAGTGCTCGGAGTAGCGATTTATCGATAATTAGTAGCCTGTGATTTTTCCACTTTTGCAGTATCAGCCACGTTAGTAAAAGAGCAAAAGGGTTTAAAGGTTAAAAGGTTTTATCGACAAGCAAGTATTTAAATGAACGCTAAAAATGGCTAGGAAAGGTACCCTTATCTCATGGCATTACGCGCAATTCGTGGAGCAATCCAGGTTCCAGCTAACACCGCAGGTGATATCGCCGCGGGTGTTCAGGAGCTCATTGCTGCGATCTTAAAGGCCAATGGACTCACACCTTCTGATGTCATTTCGGTCTTTTTCACCAGCACCGTGGATCTAAATGCCGCTTTTCCAGCCGCTGCGTGCAGAGAGATGGGTTTTGCCAATGTTCCCCTCATAGGGTCCGTTGAAGTAGCCGTCCCTGGGGCCTTGGATAAGACAATCCG
>WLCR01000015.1 GCA_009705235.1 Actinomycetota bacterium
CAACATGGTCATCTGATGAGTCCCGTTGGTTGCTTTCACATAACAATGCGATTGATGTTGCCGATTCTGGTGTTGTGTTAGGTCCGACCACTCTAATTATTCAAATGGTTTCCATTACGCCTTCTGAATATAAGGACAAAGTTGGGGGAGTAACGCCGTTCTCGCAAACAGTTGGAACTGGTAAGGCCTATGTTCTGCGCGATGGTCAACGATTTGTAACAACGTGGAACAGGCCAAATGCCGAATCCGGCACCTTCTTTACCTTTACCGATGGGACCGTAATGAACTTCGATCCAGGGCAAATTTGGATTGCTTTGACAGATCGTGAGCCTGATTTCGCCTCGCCACCCGTGGCCAAGACAAAGTAGGATTACGACCTATCTTTCGATCGAAGCGGAGTGATTCACCATGGCTGAAGTAACAGGTACGGCTCGCGTTAAGCGCGGAATGGCAGAAATGCTTAAGGGTGGCGTCATCATGGATGTCGTTAATGCCGAACAAGCAAAGATCGCCGAAGATGCTGGCGCGGTCGCGGTTATGGCACTTGAACGCGTTCCTGCAGATATTCGTGCTCAAGGCGGAGTAGCGCGTATGTCTGACCCAGACATGATTGAAAAGATTCAGGCCGCTGTTTCAATCCCAGTTATGGCAAAGGCACGCATCGGTCACTTTGTCGAAGCTCGAGTATTGGAATCGCTGGGTGTTGATTACATCGATGAGTCAGAAGTATTAACTCCAGCAGATTATGAAAATCATATTGATAAGTGGGACTTCACAGTTCCTTTTGTCTGTGGCGCAACAAATCTAGGAGAAGCGCTGCGTCGAATCAACGAAGGTGCTGCGATGATTCGCTCAAAAGGCGAAGCAGGCACAGGTGATGTTTCAAATGCCATGCAGCACATGCGCAAGATCGGTGGAGAAATTCGTCGCTTGTCATCAATGCGTGAAGATGAACTCTATGTTGCAGCAAAAGAAATGGCAGCGCCTTACGCACTTGTAAAAGAGGTTGCAGAGACTGGAAAACTTCCAGTAGTTCTATTTACCGCTGGTGGAATTGCAACACCAGCCGATGCGGCTTTGATGAAGAGCATGGGTGCAGATGGAGTATTTATCGGTTCTGGAATTTTCAAATCAGGAAATCCTGCTCAACGTGCAGCTGCTTGCGTTAAGGCAACTACATTTTGGGATGACCCAAAGGTCATCGCAGATGCATCACGTGGTTTAGGCGAAGCAATGGTTGGAATTAACGTTGCAGATTTGCCAGCGCCACATCGTCTTGCTGATCGTGGTTGGTAATTCTTTAAACAATGAAGGTAGGAGTTTTAGCGCTTCAAGGAGATGTCCGCGAACACATTAGTTCGCTCATTGCTTGTGGTGTTGATCCAAGTACCGTCAGACGTGCATCGGAGTTGGATCAAGTTGATGCATTGGTTTTGCCAGGTGGAGAATCAACAACTATTGCACAATTAGCTGAAGTGTTTGGAATCTATAGTCAGATCAAAAATCGAATCGCTGTGGGTATGCCTATCTATGGTTCTTGCGCTGGAATGATTCTTCTTGCAGATGAAATTTTGGATGCCAAACAAGGTCAAAAAAGTTTTGGTGGACTAGATATTACTGTTCGCAGAAATGCATTTGGTCGGCAGGTTGATTCATTCGAGTCAGATATTCCTTTTGCCGATGGCTCTTCAGATTTGATTCGAGCTGTATTTATCCGTGCTCCATGGGTAGAGCGAGTTGGCGAAGGTGTCGAAGTTCTAGCGACGGTGGATACGCATCCGGTGGCAGTGCGGTCACGCACATTATTTGCAACCTCATTTCATCCTGAACTTACGGCAGATCATCGGATTCATCGTTACTTTATCGAGGAAGTAGCACGACCTGCACTTGAGAAGGTAAAGTAAAGGCATCATTTAACGTCAGATAGAGGTGTTCCAATGTCCGGCCATTCCAAATGGGCGACGACCAAGCACAAGAAGGCGATCATTGATAGTCGTCGTGCGAAGGTATTTGCAAAACAGATTCGCGCTATAGAAGTTGCTGCTCGTAACGGTGGAGCTGATATGGATGGCAATCCAACACTCTTTGATGCTGTCGCTAAGGCAAAGAAGTCTTCGATGCCAGCTGACAATATTGATCGCGCAATCAAGCGCGGTGCTGGTCTTGAAGCTGGAGCAAAAGATTGGATCACAATCATGTACGAGGGCTACGGTCCAAACGGCGTAGCAATTATGATCGAATGTTTGTCAGATAACCGCAATCGTTCTGCATCAGAAGTAAAAGTTGCCGTAACGCGCAACGGTGGGTCGATGGCAGATCTAGGATCTGTTTCTTATCTTTTCAATCGTAAAGGTGTTGTCATTGTTAAAAAAGATGGTGCGCTAACCGAAGATACAATCCTTGAAGCTGTTCTTGACGCTGGCGCTGAAGAAGTCAATGATTTAGGGGAAGCATTTGAAATTGTTAGTGAACCTGTAGATCTTGTTCCAGTACGTACAGCGCTCCAAAATGCTGGCATAGATTATGAATCTGCCGACTCCTCATTCTTGCCATCTATGTCTATTCCATTGGATGCCGACGGGGCTAAAAAGGTTTTCGAACTTATCGATGCCATTGAAGAGCTTGATGATGTACAGAATGTGTACAGCAACTTTGATGTTTCCGACGAGGTTATGGCGAGCCTAGATTAAGTAATTGCTCGTTATCTCTAGGCTTGAAGACTGAACTAACGAGGAAAGCACGAGGCTAAGCATGAGAGTTTTGGGCGTTGACCCAGGTCTAACTCGATGCGGCGTCGGCATAGTCGATGGTGCTGTTGGTTCCCCAATCTCATTAGTGGGAGTAGGTGTAATTCTTACTCCATCGCAAGCAGCTCTTGATCAACGTTTGTTGGATTTAGATCAACAGCTATCAGAATGGATAAATCTCTGGAAACCAGATGTGATTGCGGTCGAACGTGTTTTTTCACAACACAATGTCAGAACTGTTATGGGTACAGGTCAAGCAGCCGGAATAGCATTATTGCTTGCAGCTAAAGCGGGCATCCCGGTGATGATGCATACCCCGTCTGAAGTCAAAGCTTCTGTAACCGGAAGTGGCCGAGCAAACAAAACACAAGTCGCATTGATGGTTCAGAAGATTCTTAATCTTGACACGATTCCAAAACCGGTTGATGCAACCGATGCACTTGCATTAGCAATTTGTCACATATGGCGAGGTGGCGGAAATTCCAAAATTGCTCAGGCTCTTGCCGCAGAACAATCACGTTTAAAGAAACTGCGTGCACGATGATTTCTTTACTCAACGGGTCGGTTCGTTCAATTGCATCTGATCGACTAGTAATTGAAGTCGGCGGATTTGGAATTTCTGTATTGGTTAATCAACAAACAGCAGCGCAGGTTACACTTGGATCACAAGTTCAATTGTTCACTTCTTTGGTGGTCCGTGAAGATTCACTTACGTTGTTTGGTTTCATTAATGACGAGTCACGTTCACTTTTTGAATTAGTCCAGACAGTTTCAGGTATTGGCCCAAAGGTCGCCCTTTCTATTCTGGGAGCATTGACGCCAGAGGATTTGGGTCGAGCAATTTCACAAGAAGATATTGGTGCTATTGAGAAAGTACCAGGAATCGGTCGTAAAGGCGCACAGCGGTTGATTTTGGAACTTAAAGGAAAATTAAACGATCTTTCAGCTTCCCATCAATACAAGGGCCATCAACCCGCTTGGCGCGAACAGTTAACTAGTGCACTTGTGTCACTTGGATTTTCACCAAAGGAATCAGATAGTGCGATCTCACAGGTCGTTTCCGCTCTGCAGGCAGATGGAATCGATGCATCGAATCTAGAGTTGAGCGAACTGCTTAAGTTAACTCTTGCTAGCGGAAAGAGCGCTCGTGGCTGATGATCGTTTAGTAACACCTCAAGTAAAGGGTGAAGAGTCAGCTGTGGAACATGCACTGCGTCCAAAAACATTACAAGATTTTGTTGGACAGCAGCGCGTACGTGAACAGATAGATGTTTTATTAACTGCTGCACGTCATCGAAATTCTCCTGCTGATCACATTTTATTGTCTGGTCCACCAGGATTGGGTAAGACAACCCTTGCTCTAATTTTAGCTAGCGAAATGCAGGCACCGATTCGTATAACAAGTGGACCAGCGATTACTCATGCGGGAGATTTGGCGGCAATACTTTCTTCATTGGTCGAAGGTGAGATTCTATTTCTAGATGAAATTCATCGCCTTCCTAGGCCAGCCGAGGAATTACTGTATTTAGCAATGGAAGATTTTCGTGTTGATGTAATTGTTGGTAAAGGTCCTGGGGCAACGGCCATCCCATTACAACTTCCACATTTCACCTTAGTTGGCGCAACTACTCGAGCGGGTTTGTTGCCCAGTCCATTGCGTGATCGTTTTGGTTTTACAGCTCATCTCGATTTCTACGATGAAAAAGATATTGCGCATGTGATTACTCGCAGTTCCGAACTACTCAAAATTGTTATTGACGCAGATGCAATTGTCGAAGTCGCGGGACGTTCGCGTGGAACGCCACGTATTGCCAATAGATTATTACGTCGTGTTCGAGATTACGCCCAGGTTCAAGGAAGAGCTCGTATTTCATTAGCCGATGCCAGGGCCGCTCTGGAAATGTATGAAGTAGATGAGCTTGGCTTAGATCGCCTTGATCGCGGAGTTCTGATTGCCTTGATTGAAAGATTTAATGGGGGACCAGTTGGACTGTCGACTTTGGCCATAGCCGTTGGTGAAGAGGTCGAAACCGTGGAATCTGTTGCCGAACCATTCCTCGTTCGAAATGGCTTTATGGCCCGAACGCCACGTGGGCGAGTGGCTACTGCGCAGGGTTGGCGCCATATAGGACGAACACCACCTGCTGAAATCTCAACGCTTTTCGACTTACCAGCACCTGACGCCTAGACTCTCGCCCTATGTCTACAACTAATAAACCATTAAAGAAGGATGCCCGCAACGGCCGAACTTTGGCGATTTTGGCGTTGGTACTCATCGCCATGACGAGTTTGGTCTTTATTCAAGGGGCAACATCGGTGCGCTTGGGTCTAGATCTTCGTGGTGGAACTTCAGTAACTTTGCAGCCACGAATTGCACCTGGTGATGAGGGAAAGGTAACTAGCGAGGCGATCGATCAGGCGGTATCAATTATCCGCCAACGTGTTAATTCGTTGGGTGTTGCAGAATCAGAGGTTGCAGCGCAGGGAAGTGGAACAAATCGTCAGATTGTTATTTCCGTTCCCGGAGATACCGGTCGTCGTGTTGTTGAATTAGTTGGCCAGACCGCAGAGCTTCGTTTTCGTCAGGTACTTGCATCGGGTTCAGGTATTCCTGCGGCTGCTGATGCTGCAGCAACACCAGCAGCAGGTGTCAGTGCTGATGTAAATGCAAAGTTTGCAGCACTTGATTGCACAAAGCCTGAAAATCTTCAAGGCACCGGCGTCGATGCACCAACAGATACATTGGTTGCTTGTGATCGTGCAGGCATTACAAAGTACATCTTGGCCCCAGCCGAAGTTTTGGGCCGCCAGATATCTAAAGCATCAGCTGGAATAGATACTCAAGGTGGTAGTGCTTGGTTTGTTAGTCTGACATTTAACAATGAAGGAACTTCAGCATTTGGTGCTCTTACTACTCGTGTTACGTCTCTTCCAGAACCAACAAATCAAGTTGCTATTGTTTTAGATGGACTAGTTGTTTCAGCACCTCGGATTACTGAAGCTATACCTTCAGGTAATGCACAAATCACGGGAAGTTTCACCCAGTTAGAAGCACAAGATCTGGCAAACGTACTCAAGTACGGTGCTTTGCCATTGGCATTTGATCGTGGCGAAGTACAACAAGTCTCACCAACGCTGGGTGCTGACCAACTCAATGCTGGCCTTCTTGCAGGTGCGCTTGGCTTAGGACTGGTAATGATTTATTCATTGCTGTATTACCGTGGGTTAGGAATCGTCACGGTTGGTTCTCTAACAGTTGCCGGTGGTCTCATTTACCTGCTGTTCTTGCTTCTAGGAAAATGGATTGGATTCACGCTGACTTTGGCAGGAATTGCCGGCGCAATTGTTGCAATCGGTGTTACCGCTGACTCATTCATTATCTATTTTGAACGCATTAGGGATGAAATGCGCGAGGGTCGATCATTGCGAACCGCCGTTGAGACTGGCTGGACTCGGGCTCGACGAACCATCTTGGTAGCTGACTTTGTCTCACTTATTGCCGCTGCGCTGTTGTATTTCTTCGCAGTTGGCGGAGTACGAGGTTTCGCCTTCACCTTAGGTTTAACGACTCTGGTGGATTTGCTCGTGGTCTTTGTATTTACAAAACCACTTGTTTCACTGTTGGCGAGAATTTCATTCTTTAATTCAGGTCATTCAATGTCGGGATTCTCAAGCAAGAGCTTGGGAACTGTTATTGCGAAGGAGGCATAATAATGTCAAAGATGTCTGGTCTTGGCGGTCGTCTCTATCGCGGTGAAACAGCGATTGATTTTATTGGTAAACGTCGTCGTTGGTATGCAATCTCGGCCCTATTTGTCCTGGCATCAATTGCGGCGCTTTCGTTGCAAGGACTGCACCTTGGAATTGAATTCAAGGGTGGGTCATCTTTTACAGTAAATAAGGCGACTGCAACTATTGAACAAGCACGTTCTGCCGTTGAAGCTACGGGCGTTCCAGGAGAGCTTATTGTCCAAGAAATTGGCAGTGACAAGGTTCGCGTTCAAACGGGTGCACTTGATACAGTTCAAAACAACGCAGTCCAAGATGCATTGGCAGCAGAGTTTGGTGTGTCAGTTGAATCAATTGATACACAAATTATTGGTCCTTCATGGGGTAAGGAAATTACTCGCAAAGCTATTTATGGACTCGCTGGTTTCTTAATCGTTGTCATGCTCTATCTTGCAATGGCATTTGAACCGAAGATGTCGATCGCTGCAATTGCAGCGGTTGTTCACGATGTTTTCATTACCGTTGGAATCTATGCTCTCGTTGGTTTCGACGTTACTCCAGCAACGATCATCGGCTTCTTAACCATTTTAGGTTATTCGTTATATGACACAGTGGTTGTTTTTGATAAGGTCCGTGAAAACACACATTCCATTACCTCAAATTCAACAAAAACGTATTCACAGGCTGTGAATCATGCAGTAAATCAGACACTTGTTCGCTCTGCCAATACTTCTTTGATTGCGCTCTTGCCTGTTGGTTCGATCCTCTTTGTTGGAGCGGGTCTATTGGGCGCAGGAACATTAAAAGACCTTTCATTGGCTCTGTTCATTGGGCTTGCGGTTGGAACGTATTCTTCGATTTTCATCGCACCACCAGTGCTTGCACAACTGCGTGAAAAGGAACCAGCTATGCAAGCTCTTGCAAAGCGCGTACACGCACGTTCTGGTGGATCAACGACGAACTCACCTACAACTACAGTAGAAGCGATTAATGGTCGCGGTCCTCGCAATCAACCAAAGCGCAAGGGTCGTAAGTAAGGTTTTTTGTGGATACTTTGATAGCACCAGTAATCAGTGCTCTCAAAGAAAATCATGCCGTTGTAGATTCTGATGAGGTATCTCGCGCGTATCAAGTCGCGCGAGATGCCCACAACGGTCAGTTCCGTAAATCAGGTGAAGAGTACATAACCCATCCAGTTGCTGTTGCAGAAATTCTCGCGCATTTAGGATTAAATCAACCAACCGTAATCGCCGCACTGCTACATGACACAGTTGAGGACACTCAGTATTCCTTAACACAACTGCGCAGTGATTTCGGGGATGAAGTTGCTAATTTAGTCGATGGTGTAACAAAGTTAGACAAACTGGCATATGGACCAACTGCTGAAGCCGAAACGGTTCGCAAAATGGTTATTGCGATGTCACGCGACATACGAGTCTTGGTGATTAAGTTGGCGGATCGATTGCACAATGCTCGAACATGGAAGTTTGTATCTGAAGAAAGCGCTCTTCGAAAAGCTCGTGAAACTCTTGATATCTATGCACCTCTTGCTCACCGTTTAGGAATGAACGCAATTAAGTGGGAGCTTGAAGATCTCTCATTTGAAGTTCTAGAACCAAAAAAGTTCGAAGAGATTTCACGTTTAGTCGCAGAGCGCTCTCCTTCTCGTGATGCACTAACCGAGCAGGTAATTGTTTCTGTAAGAGAAGACCTAGCTAGGGATAGCATCGAAGCGACAGTTACGGGACGCAAGAAGCATTTTTTCTCGGTCTATCAAAAAATGGTTGTTCGTGGTCGCGAGTTCAATGATATTTATGATCTGGTCGGAATACGTGTTTTGGTTAATGATGTTCGTGATTGTTACGCAGTACTTGGTTCAATACACGCGCGCTGGAGTCCTGTGCCTGGACGTTTTAAAGATTACATAGCAATGCCCAAGTTTAATTTGTATCAATCTCTACACACGACTGTGATTGGTCCAACCGGTAAAGCCATAGAGATTCAGATTCGAACCTATGACATGCATGCTCGTGCTGAGTTCGGTATTGCAGCGCATTGGAAATATAAGCAGGGTCCAGAGAACACTGACAGTTCACCGGAGATGTTGTGGCTTCGGCAGTTACATGAATGGCAAAAAGAAACCGAAGATCCTTCCGAATTTCTCGAAGCGTTACGTTTTGACCTGGGATCTCCTGAAGTATTTGTATTTACACCCAAGGGCAGCGTTGTCGCTCTACCTGGAGGCTCAACACCGGTCGACTTTGCATTTTCAGTTCACACAGATGTCGGATTGCGTTGCGCAGGCGCAAAAGTAAATGGTCGTTTGGTACCACTTGATTCGCGCCTTAACAACGGTGATGTTGTTGAAATCGTAACTAACAAAAGCGAATCAGCTGGCCCAAGCCGGGATTGGCTAAATTTTGTTAAGAGTCCACGTGCGCGTTCCAAAATTAAGGCTTGGTTTAGCAAGGAACGTCGCGAAGAAGCTATCGATGCTGGTCGTGAATCCATAGCCCGTCAGATGCGAAAAGCGGGATTACCCTTACAAAAGATTTTTGCGGGTCATTCCTTATTGGAGTTAGCACACGAACTTCGCTATTCAGATATCGAAGGTTTGTATTCTGCAGTGGGGGATGGTTATGTCTCGGCCGCTTCTATTATTGACAAGTTAGTTACTTCATTAGGGTCTGAAGATTCTCATCCAGAACCTACGATGGAAGTCTTTCCCAATCGTGCACCCACTACACGACGGTCAAGTAATGCGATCGATGTAGAAGGGGCCGATGATGTTCTCGTAAAACTGGCGCGTTGTTGCACCCCGGTTCCGGGGGATTTAATAATGGGTTTTATTACTAAGGGCAGCGGAGTTTCCATTCATAGGACGGATTGCACCAACGCCCATGACTTACAGATCCATCAGCTAGATCGTGTCGTAAATGTTAAATGGCGGATTGGTGCATCATCAGTTTTCTTGGTCAATATCCAAGTAGAGGCTTTGGATCGAGCCTCTTTGTTGGCCGATGTAACACGAACCTTGTCAGATCAACATGTAAATATTCTCAGCGCCGCTGTAAGCACATCAAAGGATCGAACCGCTTTTTCACGTTTCACCTTTGAAATGGCTGATGCGACGCACCTAGATGCGGTACTAGCAGCGGTGCGTGGAATTGAAGGCGTTTACGATGTTTATCGGACAACAAACAATTAGATAATCCTTGTCCTAATTGAACTCAGCAAGTCCCTTTTCAGCTTCAGCCAGCCACACCTTACGTGCAGTGGCGGATTCTGCAGCTTCCTCAGATTTCTTTGTGTTGCCACTAGCGGCGAACTTTGCAGCTGCTTTTTCATAGCTAGCAATTGATTCAGTCAGTTGTGCAACAACTTCTTGCGCACGCTTCTTAGCGGCAGGATCAGTCTTGCGCCAAATGTCAGCTTCGGCTTCCTTAATGACAGCTTCAACCTGTGCGACGCGCGCATCTAGAGCAGCGCGCTTATCGCGGTGGGTCATCCCAATCTTTTCCCACGAGCGTAAATGCTCATTGAGCACCTTACGTGATTCTTTAACATCGGTAATTGGTAGGACAGCTTCGATAAGTGTTAGAAGTTCTTCACGCTTAGCCAAATTCGCAGCCATAGTGAGATCGCGCTTTTCTAGGTCAGCATTCTTTGTTGTGAAGAATTGATCTTGCGCCGCTTTAAAACGTGCCCATAGTTTTGCATCATCATTTCTCTTACCGCGTCCAGATGCTTTCCATAGATCCATCAACGCTTTGAAGCGTTTTGCAGTTGGAACCCATTCAGTTGATGTAGCAAGTTTTTCAGCTTCTTCTACGATTGCTTTCTTAGCATCAGCAACTACTGATTGAGTTGCTTCCAAAGCTGCGAAATGAGTGCGGCGACGCTTATCGAACTTATTGCGAGATGATGAAAAACGTTTCCATAGATCAGCATCTGCTTTTTTATCAAGACGAGGAGCGGCCTTCCATTCATCTAGAAGCACCTTTAGTCGATCGCCGGTGCTCTTCCAACTTTCTGAAAGCGCGAGACTTTCTGCCTCGACAACAATCTTTTCTTTTTCAACAATAATTTGTTCACGACGAGCTGCCTTTGCCGCGGTTTCTGCTGCTTTCTTTGCTTCAAATGCTTCGCGGTGTCCCTCGATCAGCGGTTCGATCTGTTCAACAGAGGCGGCCAATGCTTCAAGATCACCAACTCCATTAAGTTCTTTCACCTGATCTCGCAGTTTCTTGACCGCTGCGTACGCATCGGATGGAACCATTGCGCCACTTTTAATGCGCGCTGCTAGTAGTGCGACTTCGGCGGCAAGAACTTCAAACTTACGAACAAAATACGCTAATGCCTCTTCGGGGGTTTTACCCGGATATGAACCGACCGCTGTTTCACCGTGTGATGTACGAACATAAACTGTCCCATCATCTGCGACTCGACCAAAAGCTGAAGGATCTCCGATCAACGCACTTGCCGCGGTGGCCTGTTGTGGGAAATTCATATCTGTCATGAGAGTGATCCTTTCAGCGCGTTTCTTCGTTATGAAGTTCGCTATGTCGTGGGTGCGATGCTTAGAAGTTTCAACGCTTCTGAGCGTGGGTTGACGGTGTATTCGTGTGCAAAAGGTACCCTGTCTCATGGTGTGAGCGTCAATCGCACCCGAAATTGAGCGTGGAATTGGGAGG
Source organism: Actinomycetota bacterium (assembly GCA_009705235.1). Lineage (GTDB taxonomy): Bacteria > Actinomycetota > Actinomycetes > Nanopelagicales > Nanopelagicaceae > Planktophila. Next base: position 11,171 of record WLCR01000015.1, read on the forward strand.
CTTGGCTGATGCTGATCGATTCATTTGCTGCTCCAATGTTTGCCACCAATTGTTGGGTCATTGCGACCGCGCCTGGGACAGAATGTGTTGTCGTTGATCCTGGTATGCCAGATGTTTCCCATCAGGTGACGGAGCTTTTAGAAAAACACAACCTGAAGCCGGTGGCTGTAATTGCTACACATGGACACTTGGACCATACCTTTTCTATTCAATCGATTGCTGATGGGTACGAGATCGCCTCATATATTCACAGCGAGGATCGCGCTTTCTTAGCCAATCCCGAAAAACTTCACGGAGTAGAGTTTGTAGAAACCTTGTCTGGAATGACTTTTTCTGAACCAAAAGATGTTCGCGAAGTTCGAAATGGCGATGTGATCGAGCTTGTAGGACTTTCTTTTAAGGCGATACACGCACCGGGGCATACCAGAGGCTCATTAATGTTTGAAGTGTCCAACGAAGTATTAGTCAGCGGCGATGTCCTATTTGCTGGTTCCATTGGACGCACAGATTTACCGACTGGCTCGGCCAAGGACATGGAAGAAACTTTACGGAAGAAAGTAATGCCTTTATCAGATCACTTGCGCGTATTACCGGGCCATGGTCCCGATACAACGATGGCTTACGAAAAGAAGAACAATCCCTATTTGAAGAGTTTGGTGGGTCGGTACTGATGGCAGGACAAAAGATTTCTGCACCTAAGGGCGTTAGTGAGTACGTTCCAAGTAGATCAAGTGCATTCGAATTTGTGCGCGAGAATTTAATTGCACCGGCAAAGAGTGCTGGATATCAATTAATCGAACTACCTGTTTTTGAAGATACAGAACTCTTCACTCGCGGAGTTGGTGAATCTACCGATGTAGTGTCAAAAGAGATGTACACATTTGAAGATCGAGGAGGGCGTTCTATAACTTTGCGTCCTGAAGGAACTGCTGGTGTAATGCGCGCCGTCATCGAACATGGTTTGGATCGCGGACAGCTGCCGGTAAAGGTTTGGTACTCAGGTCAATTCTTCCGTGCAGAACGTCCGCAAGCTGGACGTTATCGTCAGTTTTATCAAGTAGGAATCGAAGCAATTGGTTTGGATGACCCTGCTATTGATGCAGAAGTAATTGCCATAGCCGACGCCGGTTTTAGAGCTATAGGACTGAGCAAGTATCGTTTAGAAATTACTTCTCTGGGGGATGCAGAATCCCGTGCAGCCCACCGTATTGATCTAGTCAAATTTATTTCGACTCTAACGTTGGATGAAGCCACGGCAGCTCGTGCACTGATAAATCCACTTAGACTTTTTGATGATAAGCGTGAGGAAATTCGTAAAGCGATGGCTGATGCGCCCCTATTGATCAACTATTTAAGTGATGCATCGCGCCAACAATTTGCGCAAGTTCAAAAATATCTCGATGCATTAG
>WLCR01000016.1 GCA_009705235.1 Actinomycetota bacterium
AAGAGCCAAACAAGGGTGTTAACCCTGATGAGGTTGTTGCAGTTGGTGCATCCCTTCAAGCCGGTGTTTTAAAGGGTGAAGTAAAGGATGTATTGCTGCTAGATGTAACTCCGCTGTCACTTGGTATCGAAACCAAGGGTGGCGTTATGACACGTTTAATCGAGCGCAACACAACGATTCCTACAAAGCGCAGTGAAGTGTTTACAACAGCTGATGACAATCAGCCTGCTGTACAGATTCAGGCATACCAAGGTGAACGTGAAATGGCTGCTTACAACAAGAAGCTAGGAATGTTCGAACTAACAGGTTTGCCACCAGCACCACGTGGAGTTCCACAAATCGAAGTTACTTTTGACATCGACGCAAACGGAATTGTTCATGTGTCTGCAAAGGATCTAGGAACAGGCAAAGAGCAGAGCATGACTATCACAGGTGGATCTGCACTGAACAAAGATGAAATCGCGCGCATGATGGCTGATGCCGAATCACACGCTGAAGAAGATCGTCAGCGTAAGGAAGAAGCAGAGATCCGCAACGCTGGAGATTCACTGCTGTACTCAACTGAAAAGTTCATCAAGGACAACGAGGAAAAATTGTCACAAGGTGATGCTCTTGAGAAGAAGACAGAGACAGAGGCTGCTCTAGAAGAGTTGAAGACCGCACTCGGTGGTTCAAACTACGAAATGATTAAGTCAGCAACTGAGAAGGTTGCAACAGTTAGCCAAGCACTTGGCTCTGCTTTATACGCAGCCGGCGCAGCAGCTGAAGGCGAAGCCGCTGGATCTGCTCCTCAAGAAGATGGTGTGGAAGATGCCGAAATCATTGATGAAGAAGCGAAATGAGCGAAGAAACAACTGAACAAGTAGTAGAAGATGTTGTTGAACCGGGTCAAGAAATTGACCCGGTTGCAACGCTGACATCTGACTTACAACGCCTGCAAGCAGAGTATGCAAATTACCGAAAGCGTGTAGAACGCGATCGCGCAGTTGCACATGAAAGCGCAGTCGGTGCTGTTCTGACAGAGCTATTGGCGCTACTTGATGATGTTGACCGTGCAGAACAACATGGTGAACTATCTGGTGGCTTTAAAGCAGTAGCAGATCAGCTAAATTCAATAACTTCTCGCATTGGGCTAGAAAAGTACGGCACTGAAGGTGAAGCCTTTGACCCACAGATTCATGAAGCGTTAATGCATGAAGAGTCTGCAGAGGTTTCAGTACCGACTGCATCTAAGATTTTGCAATCAGGGTACAAATACAAAGAACGCATTTTGCGTCCTGCACGTGTTGCAGTAACAGATCCAGCGGGAGCGTAATTTCACATGGCAGCCAAAGATCTATATGAAAAGGATTTTTACAAAGTCCTAGGAGTAGATAAGAAGGCTGCTGCCGATGAAATAAAAAAGAAGTATCGCGCTCTTGCTCGAGATCTACACCCCGATAAAACAAAAGGTGATGCTGCTAAAGAAGAAAAGTTTAAAGCGGTTTCTGAAGCCTATGAAATCTTGTCTGATGCTAAAAAGCGTGCTGAATACGATGAAGCTCGAACTTTGTTTGAAAGAGGCGGTTTCCGGGCACCACAAGGTGGTGGCTTTCAAGGTGGAGATTTCAGCGATGTATTTGGCGGCGGAAATCCACAAGATATTTTTGCAAACCTCTTTGGTGGTGGCGGACGTCGTGGTCCCCGCAAAGGTCAAGATTTACAAACAGAAGCAACAATTACATTTCGTGAATCAGTATTTGGAACAACACTTGATCTGCGCTTAGCAACAGATAGAGGCCAAGCACAAAATATCTCAGCACGCGTTCCAACTGGCGTTAATGATGGGGCAAAGATTCGCGTTAAAGGTAAAGGTGCACAAGGTGAAGCAGGTCCAGGTGATTTGTTTATTCAACTGCATGTAAAACCCCACCCAATTTTTTCTCGTAAAGGTGAAAACTTAACGATCACTGTGCCAGTTACCTTTGCTGAAGCTGCGTTAGGTGCTGACATAAAGGTGCCAACAATGGCTGGTGATGATGTAACAGTTCGTATTGCACCCGGAACTCCTAACGGCCGCACCTTGCGCGTAAAGGGTCGTGGCATCGTAAAAGGCAGTGTTACAGGCGACTTATTGGTCACCGTAGAAGTTCAGGTGCCACAGCGCGTTGATGGAAAAGCATTGGAAGCACTGAAACAATTCGCCGAAGAAACATCTAGTGAAGATGTTCGGGCTGACTTTGTAAGTAAGGCGAAGATATGAGCATCGAAAACAACAACCCGCCAGATGATGATGCTGGTGTTTATGTCATATCCGTCGCCGCTGAAATTTCTGGGATGCATCCACAAACATTGCGTCAGTACGACAAGTTAGGTTTAGTTTCTCCATCTCGCACAGAAGGTCGCAATCGCCGTTATTCCCTGCGAGATATTGCCTTGTTGCGTGCAGTTCAAAAACTTGTTGGCGAAGGAATTAACCACGCAGGTATCAAACGGATTATTGAATTAGAATCAGCGGTTGCAAATATGGCTGTTGAAGTTGCACAACTGCGAATCGAGGTTAACGCTTTGATTGAGCAAAACCCACCTAAAGGTTTAGTTACACGTCGTAAAACTGAAGTAATAATCTATAAAGAAGATTAATTCATACAGTTAATTCGTCCAGCCCATGTTCCTAATGTTGGGCCAACCGGTGACTTCAAAACCTTTTCAATAACAGTGGCGTAAACATCGCGGAAATCGGTAGTAACTGCCAAATCACCTTTATACAAATTCTTGAGTGATGGCTGCTCTCCATAAAAACCACCCTTGACTGAGTTACCAACAATAAACATTGGTCCTGCAGTTCCGTGATCGGTTCCATCTGATCCATTACCAAGAACACGACGACCAAATTCGCTGTAAACCATGATGGTCACATCATTGCTTCTGGTCGTCGCTTTTAACTGACCCATAAATCGTGACAAAGAATCTGAAACAGTTCCGAGCAATGATGCTTGAGCATTTGCTTCATTAGCGTGGGTATCGAAACCACCGAGGGAGACAGACCAGACCTTGGTAGGTGCACCTGCAGCAATTAGTTTTGCCACAACATCTAACTGCTGAGCCAAATTGCTATCTCCGCCAGCGTTTCCGCCATTACTTGTAGGCAGATCAGGGTCAACTGGGGCCGGTGCTTTAAGCACTGGCTGCACACTCGTGGAGACAGAAAATAGATTGCGCATAGAAGTTGCTGCAGCAGCCATCAACTTTGAATCCTTAGCAACAGGCTTTGAAAGCTTTAGACACTGCGATGCTAAATCTCCTTTAGGAATAATTAATCCGCCAAGTGGGAGAGCAGAGCCTGAACGCTTTGCACCGGCAAGAAGTGGTGGCAGAACAGAACCTAAAGAGATCGCAAGCATTGAATCTTCGGGTTGTGAATCAACCCAACGGCCAAGCCAGCCAGTTGAAATATGTTTTGCAGGAGATGCCGTTTGCCACTTAGCCATCGATGAAAAGTGGGAATGATCTGGATTGGGATAACCAACACCACGAACAATTGCTACCTTGTTTTGATCCCACAAAGATTTCAAACCCTTCATTGCAGGATTCAAAGCGAGTTCTGCATTTAGCGGCAGGACAACTTCTTGTTTGTATGCAAGCTCTGGTCGTAATGAGTAATACAAAGGATCTGTATACGGAACAACAGTGTTTAATCCATCATTACCACCATACAAAGTAACAACTACAAGAATCGGAGTATTTGCAGGCAGCGGTCGATCAATTGCAGCTTGTGCGATCTCATTAATACTAAGCAATGGTGCTGCTGCGCCAACGGCGACCGCACCTGTTGTTAGCTTAAGAAACTTTCTTCTGGTTACTGTATCCATGATCGTCTCCTATGCACTCACGATAAATTCGGGGCTACACAATGCAAGTAATGCAAACTGCGCAGGATCAGCTAGCGATGCGCGCAATGTTGACTGAGTTCGTGGACTCCATTCGGCAACACCTAACCAATCCGCACTCTTTGCTACACGCGATCCCACGGGAATCTCTTTTAATGCACGAAGATCACTTTGTTTAATTAACCAGGCAGCAAATGCGATTCGGTACTGCGCTGTTGCAGAGGACAACCACGCTTCGGCAGCTGGCCAACCACTTACATTTGGAGGGGTAAAAGGAACTTGGCCCAACTTGTCTAAGTAATTAAATAGTTGTCCAGGTGTCTTTAGATTTGATGGTGTTAGCTCTAAGGCTCTGCACGCAGCAATAAACCATTCGACAGGGGCCTTAACTAAATCATTCTTGGGGTCTCTCATTGCTGGATCATTTGCCATTGCAGTAACCGCAGCAGAAATATCTCGAGCAGCAAAGGCGTTCTTTGCAGCAAAAGTTGATGGCATAGTTTCGGTGCTTGAAATAAATCGGTACCACAAACGCTCTGCAATAAATGTTGCGTTATCTTGACGTGCTACTAAGAAATCTGAGAGCGATTCGCCGGTAAAAGGCTGAGTAGTTCCTAAAATGGTAATTGGGGTTGCATCATGGCGTTTTGCGTTGAAAGTCACTACACCACTGCTCTTTTCAACCTGATATCCAGTTAATGCACGTGCTGCCGCTTTTACATCATCTTCGGTATAGCGATCAACTCCTAGAACAAAGAGTTCCATTAGTTCGCGTCCTAAATTTTCATTAGGAGATTTTGCTGTGCTTTCTTGTCCATCTAACCAAAACTGTAAAGCAGCATCATTTATCATGGCGCGCGACATAGTTTTAAAATTACCTAAACAGTGTGCACGCAATGTTTTGTTTTGAATATAGAGCGGCATTGCATAATTAAGTTTTTGAATCGAAGTTGCCCAGTGACCGTGCCAAAACCATGTCATTCGTTCTGTTAATCCGTGATCACTTAACGCCATGCGATCTAGCCACCACAACGTCAATTGTTGCGATTGATATCTAAGTGCAATTGAAAAGGGAACAATCTCTTTTGAGTTAGCTGCAGGACGTTTTCCTAAATCAGTTATTTCAGGGTCAACAACTTGCGCCGCACCCGCATCAACAGCCGGAACAGTCAAAACCTTTGTGCGCGTTGCCGCGACACCACTTTTGAGAGCTTGTGCATATTCGCCAGGACGTGGCCCAAAGCCAAAGCGCTGCAACAATCGTGAGGTTTCTAATCTCTGTTCATTCATGTCTGCACTGTAGAGAAGGTTGGTCGCCACGGTAAGGTTCTGGCATGAATTCACGCGAAACTCTCAGAGAACAGATCCTTACCAAGGCAGTTGTGCATGGAAAGGTGATTCTTTCTAGCGGTAAAGAGGCGGATTACTACGTAGATCTTCGTCGCGTCACATTGGATTCACAGGCAGCTCCGCTAGTTGGTCAGGTCATGTTGGATCTTACGAAAGATCTAGATTACGAAGCAGTTGGTGGATTAACACTTGGCGCTGATCCTGTTGCAACGGCGATGATGCATGTGGCAGCTGCTCAAGGAAAAAAGATTGATTCTTTTGTAGTTCGCAAAGCTGAAAAAGCACACGGCTTGCAACGCCGTATTGAAGGACCCGATGTAAAGGGCAAGCGTGTTCTGGCAGTAGAAGACACATCAACAACTGGTGGATCAGTTTTAACCGCTGTTGAAGCGTTAGTTGAAGCTGGCGCAATCGTTGTTGGTGTGGCTGTAATTGTTGAACGTGGTGCAGAACCAAAAATTAAAGAAGCAGGATATGAATACCGCGCTGCATACCAGTTAGCTGACCTAGGGCTTTAATTATTTTTAAAACGTTTTGACTGCCACTCTTTAAAGAGCTCAATAAGTACTGGAACAAGGCTTACAAAAACAATAAGTCCTATAACCGGCAGCAGGTACTTATCAACCGAACCTTCTAGAACATCGCCCAAAATAAAGCCCAAACCAATAACACCTTGGGTCCAAATCAATGCACCAACTGCATTCCAGATCATAAATGTCTTCTTTGGAACACCGATAATTCCGCACATTGGATTAATCAGGGTGCGAACAAATGGAACAAAGCGAGCTAAAACAAGCGCCTTACCAATTCCATACTTAGTAAGCCATTTCTCTGTAGTAGCAACTTTGTGATGGTTAAAGATTCTTCCATCTGGTTTATCAAATAACTTTTTTCCATATTTTTCACCAAACCAATAGCCAACCGCACTTCCAAAAATTGCAGCAAATGGTGAAAGCGCAAACAACAGGACTGGATCTAACGAGGCGTTACCCAAAATTGCCGCACCTGATCCCGAGGCAGCGACTCCGGCAATAAAAAGCAATGAATCACCGGGGAAAGCTAGCCCCACCAACAATCCTGTTTCAGCGAAGATGATCGCCAGAACACCGATCAGACCAAGATCGCCAACAATTGAATGCGCATCGAAAAGGTTCATGCGGGCGAGGTTAGCCTATGATTCCGCCGTGTCACTAGACCACGAGTATCGCCCGCGCTTTCACTTCACGCCTGCAAAAAATTGGATGAATGATCCCAATGGTTTGGTGTGGCATAAGGGCGAGTACCACCTATTTTTTCAGCACAATCCTTGTGGTGTGCAATGGGGACACATGTCCTGGGGGCATGCAGTTTCAAAAGATCTATTGAATTGGAAAGAGTTGCCTGTAGCAATTGCAGAAGATGATGACGGAGCAATATTTTCTGGAAGTGCCGTCAGCATTGGCGATGAAATAGTCGCTATATACACGCGCCATACAGAGACCCATCAATCACAATGCATCGCTCGGAGTTTGGACAACGGCCGAAGTTTTGTGAAGTTTGACCACAATCCAGTTCTTGATGAAAATAAAAAAGATTTTAGAGATCCAAAGGTTTTTCAGTATGAAGATCATTGGATTATGTGTGCGGTTCAACCTTGGGATCACCAAGTGTCTTTTTACAAATCTTTGGATCTAATCACTTGGCAACATTTAAGTAATTTTGGTCCCGCAGCAGCCATTGGCGGGGTTTGGGAATGCCCAGATTTGTTTCCACTAACAATTGACGGACAACAGGTTTGGGTTTTATTGGTTTCACTTAATCCTGGTGGTTTGTATGGATCCGGAACTCAATACTTTATCGGCGATTTTGATGGGGCTACTTTTACTCCCAAGTATTCAACTGATGAACCACGTTGGTTAGATTACGGAAGAGATAATTATGCGGGCGTAACTTTTAATAATGAACCAAATGGGAAAAGAATTCTTATTGGTTGGATGGCTAATTGGGAACATGTGAAAGAGCATCCTGAAACTTCCTGGACAAATGCAATGACGATCCCACGAGAATTAGGTTTAGCAAAATACGCAGATGAAATTGTTGTAACACAGCAACCAATGTGTTCGCTTACATATGAAATAGAAATGCCAATGCCTAACAGTGGAGTAATTGGTTTACAAGGTTTTGTTAAAGTTGGTTATAACGCGGATAAGAAAGTTATCTTTGTTGATCAATTTGAAGCACCGTATGAAATTGATGGCGGAGAATTACATTTGAAAGTTGTAGTCGACCAATCCTCTGTAGAACTGTTTACGGGTGACGGGATCCGAGCAATCACGGTTGCGACTTTTCCACCTGTGGGGACGTCACGAGATTTGGCCAGTTTTAGCCAATAACGACACGATTTTGCACGCTTTCACGCTCAAGAGGGACTGTAAAAAACTGCAAAAAACCTCATAAATCTTTGGCAAAGCGTTACCACAAAATGCTTTTTTACCTGTATCTGCCCTAGTACTTTTCGCAGCGATGAGGTGTGCCTTCGTACACCTCGTACCCCTTCGAAAGGAATCTTCATGAAGAAAATTAGCGCTGCATTTATTGCAGTAGCGGTAGCAGCATCAGTTGCTGTTCTACCATCAGCACACGCTGCTGACGAAGTTACAATTTTTGGTGGCTTCGGTGGAGCTCAAGCTGAAGGCTTTCAAGCCGAGCTTAATGCTTTCGGCGCAGCAAACGGAATTAAAATTACATACACAACACTTGCTTCATACGACACAGATATTCGTGTAAAGGTAAAAGCAGGACAAGCACCAAGCATCGGTATGTGGCCACAGCCAGGCGGATTGCTTGAGTACTCATCAGTTCTAGAACCAATCGACTCATTGAAGTCAGTTGATCTAGCAGGAATCAAGAAGTCACTTGTTCCAGGATGGGCTGGTCTTGCAACTAAGGGTGGAAAGACTTACGGTCTTCCAGTTTCTGCAAACGTGAAGTCACTTGTTTGGTACAACCCAGCAAACTTCAAGGCTGCAGGATTGACTGTTCCAAAGACAGATGCAGACATGACAAAGTTGACTGCAACAATCAAGGCAAAAAAGCTTGGCTTCCCTTGGTGTATCGGTATTGAGTCAGGTGGCGCAACAGGTTGGGCTGCAACTGACTGGATGGAAGAGTACGTACTTCGTTACGGCGGAGAAGCAGAATACACAGCATGGTGGAAGGGCAAGCTTGCTTGGTCATCACCAACAGTTCAGAAAGCAGCAAAGAAGTTTGCAGAAGTTGCACTAACACCAGGTAACGTAAATGGTGGCGGTAAGGCAATTGCAGCTACAGGCTTCGGAACAACAGCTAGCTTGTTTGCAACAGATAAGAACAAGTGCTTCATGATGCGTCAAGGCTCATTCATCACTGACTTCTTCCCAGATGCAATCAAGGCTGAATACAAGGCTAATAACTTCACACACGTGGGCGTATTCAAGCTTCCAGCACCAGCTGGAACAACTGATGCGGTTCTCGGTGGTGGAGATCTAGCTGCTGCATTTGATGCAAACCCAGCAACTCAGAAGGTCCTTAACTTCATCCTTTCTGACAAGCTAGGTACAGGCGCAATGCTTGCTACTTATCCTTCATACCTATCAGCACACAAGACATTCCCAAGTGCTGGTTACAAGAACCCAATCACAAAGAACATCGCTGGAATTCTTTCATCAGCAAAGCTCTTCGGATTTGATGGTTCAGATCTAGCTCCAGCAGTTGTTAACGCAGCTGAGTGGACAGAATTAACAAACTGGATCGCCGGCAAGAAGACTCAAAAGCAGGCATTTGATGCAATTGATGCTTCATGGAAAAAGGCTTAAGCGCTTAGCTTTAGCTAAAACCAAAGTGTAAAGATCAGCGCCAGTGGATATTTTCCACTGGCGCTGATTGCACTACAGTTACTTTTCTATCAGATATAGGGAACTCAATGAAAGATCTGTTGACCGCAGCACAAGCCGTAATTGGCGGTATTGCGATTACTGCGCTCATTTATTGGCTTCTCAATCTGTTGATTCATCGCCTACCTGAAAAGATCAAGAAAAAGATAGAACCTTACGTTTTCATCGGTCCAGTTCTAATTCTTATTGGAATTTTTATTGTGATTCCAACAATTCAATCTATTCGCCTCAGCTTTATGGAGGAAGAGATTGATGGCTCGACAACTTGGGTTGGATTACAAAACTTTAAGGATTTGTTTGCCGAAGAGTATTTCCCAAGCATGGTTGTCAACAATCTAATGTGGATTGCAATTGTTCCGCTTCTGACTGTATCTATTGGATTAGCGATCGCACAACTTGCTAATAATGTTGGTTCTCGCTCCGAAAAGATTTTCAAATCAATATTTTTTATGCCCATGACAATTTCATTTGTCAGCGCTGCCGTTATCTGGCGATATATTTACGCCTACGCCCCTGAAGGACAAGATCAGGTTGGGCTACTTAATACACTGTGGATCAAGCTTGGCGGATCTCCTCAAGCCTGGTTCCAGATCGAGTCCTTTAGATTTAATAATCTCTTACTGATGGTCATATTGATCTGGCTAAGTGCCGGGTATTCCATGGTTCTTTTGTCTGCAGCAATCAAGAGCGTGCCCGAAGATACATTGGAAGCAGGGCGCGTAGATGGTGCCAACACAGGACAAATCTTTTTCAAGATTGTTCTTCCTCAGATCTGGCCAACCGTTGTTGCAGTATTTATCACCGTTTTAATCGGTGCAATGAAGATTTTCGATATCGTATTGGCGATGACTGGTGGAAATTACAACACCACAGTTCTGGCCCAAACTTTTTATCTTGAGTACTTCATTTATGGAAACACCGGAAAAGCAATGGCAGCGGTCGTAATTTTGATTGCAGCAATTATTCCTGTGATGTTTTACCAAGTTCGCCACTATCGAAAGTTTGAGGCTGCGCGATGAGTTATTCAAACGGTACAACAAAGAGTCGTGGTTCATTTATAGTTCTTGTGTTTCTCTCAGCTTTGTGGCTATTGCCAACTGTTGGGCTATTTATTACGTCACTGCGCGCCAAGGGCGAGGCGCAAACTAGTGGTTGGTGGGATGTTCTGCTCAACCCATTTTCACAAGACTGGGATTTAAGTTCGTACACAACAGTCTTAACAGAAAATAAACTAGCAACTAGTTTTATCTCTTCATTGGCCGTGACTATTCCCGCAACAATCTTGCCTTTGCTATTTGCAGCTTATGCAGCGTTCGGTTTTACATTTCTAACTTTTCGGGGCCGCGAGTTTTTCTTTTCAGTAATTATCGGTTTGCTGGTCGTTCCACTACAAGGTGCGCTGGTTCCGGTTTTAAAGATGTTTATTTCCTTCACCGATAAAACCGGGATCGAAATATCTGGGCAATATGCAGCGGCATGGTTTGTACACTCGGCTTTTGCCATGCCGCTTGCTATTTATATTTTACGTAATTACATGATGACGATCCCAAACACATTAATCGAAGCAGCGCGCATGGATGGTGCAAGTAACTTCACAATTTTCTGGAGACTTGTTCTCCCGATCTCTGTTCCGGCGCTTGCATCCTTTGCAATCTTCCAGTTCCTGTGGGTGTGGAACGACTATCTGATCGCTTTCGTCTTTGTAGGAAACGAACGTCCAGTCTTGACCTACACATTGCTTGCCATGCTTGGTCAGTACGGAGAAGGCTGGCAAGCAGTTGCGGCCGGATCCTTCATCAGCCTTTCTGTGCCACTGTTGGTCTTTTTCACTCTGCAGCGGTACTTCATTCGGGGTCTAACCGCAGGGGCTGTGAAATAGGTTTTCACGCCCACCGTGCAGTAATAGATATGTGTAATTTGCCTTAAACGGGGTTTCCTGACCTACACTTCACCAGTCTCGCGCCTCAACCGAGCGCCACAACTCCAACGGAGGAGAACCTATGCGTGCTTCAAGCACCGTATCGCTGGTCCAAGTGACCGGATCTAACCTGACATATGCCTACATCGTTCTAGGAATTTCCCTAGCTGCGCTGGCAATCGCCTATGGCCTACGCGCCCAGGTATTGGCAGCAAGTGATGGAACACCCAAGATGCGTGAAATTGCAGAAGCTGTGCAAGAAGGAGCCGCTGCGTTTTTATCTCGCCAGTTCCGCACACTTTCATATTTTGTAGCAATCGTATTTTTCCTTTTGTTCGCATTGCCTGGCGATGCTGAAATTCGCGTCGGCCGTTCAATCTTCTTCTTACTAGGTGCGGCATTTTCTGCACTAGTTGGTTACAACGGTATGTGGCTTGCAGTGCGTGCAAATGTTCGCGTTGCAGATGCTGCACGTAACAAGGATGGCCAGAAGGCTGTTCAGATTGCGTTCCGTACAGGCGGCGTTGTTGGTATGACAACTGTTGGTCTTGGACTAATTGGCGCGTCTCTTGTTGTGATCATTTACCGCGAGAACGCACCTGCTGTTCTTGAAGGCTTTGGTTTCGGCGCAGCGATGCTTGCAATGTTTATGCGCGTTGGTGGCGGAATCTTTACAAAGGCAGCAGATGTTGGAGCTGACCTTGTAGGTAAAGTTGAAAAGCATATTCCTGAAGATGACCCACGCAACGCAGCAACAATTGCTGACAACGTCGGAGACAACGTTGGTGACTGCGCCGGTATGGCAGCAGACTTGTTCGAGTCATACGCAGTAACACTTGTTGCAGCGTTAATTCTTGGTAAGGCAGCATTTGGTGATGCTGGTCTGATTTACCCATTGATCGTTCCAGCAATCGGAACTGTTACAGCGGTTATCGGAATCTTCTTAACTAAGTTGCGCAGCACAGATAAGTCAGC
>WLCR01000017.1 GCA_009705235.1 Actinomycetota bacterium
CTATCAACCCACTACCCACAGAAAGCTTGAGGCTCGGTAATCCGACAACTAGCTTGTGCTTAATCCTTAAGGAGTAAATCAGTATGTCAAAAGAAAGTTCACTCTCACCAGAGGCTAAATCTGTTCTAGGTGCAATGGTTTCTCGTCGCGCGGTTCTCGCGGGCGCAGGCGGTTTAGGTGCAGCAGGATTACTTGCTGCGTGTGGCGGATCTGATTCTGCAGATAGCGCGAATTCAGTACGTTGGGGTAACTGGCCGTTGTATCTTGATTATGACGAAGATACTAAGAAGTACCCAACACTTGATAAGTTCTCAGAGCAAACTGGAATCACTGCACAGTACTTTGAAGATTACAACGACAACGATGAATTTTATGGAAAGGTCCAGGCACAGCTTAAGTTGGGCGAGGACATTGGTTACGACGTAGTTACACCAACTGACTGGATGGCTGCACGTTGGATCCGTCTTGGCTACACACAAAAATTTGATGCTGCAAATATTCCAAACAAGTCAAACATTCTTGATTCATTAGCAACACCTTCATTTGATGCTAACCGCGAACAGTCATTGACTTGGCAAGGCATCATGGCTGGATTCGGTTGGAACACTGAAAAGAATCCAAAGGGAATTCACACGCTTGACGAGTTGTTTGCACCACAGAACAAGGGAAAGATTGTTGTTCTTTCAGAGATGCGCGACACCATCGGAATCATTTTGTTGGCACAGGGTGTAAATCTGCAGACTGTTACTGAAGATCAGTTCATGAACGCAGTTGATTACATGGCTAAGCAGATTAACGATGGCTGGATTCGTGGTGTGAAGGGTAATGAATACGCTGAAGATCTGACATCTGGTGATGCAACAGCTGTTATTGGTTGGTCCGGCGATATGTTCATTTTGAAGTCTGAAAATGAAGGAAAGTTTGACTTCGCAATCCCTGATTCAGGAGGAACAATTTCAGGTGATAACTTGATGATTCCTTCAACAGCATCTGCAGAAGGCAAAGCAAATGCTGAGAAGTTGATCAACTTCTATTACGACCCAGCAATTGCTGCTGAAGTTGCTGCATATGTTAATTATGTGTGCCCTGTTAAGGGTGCGCAGGCTGAGATGGAGAAGATTGCTCCAGAACTTGCAAGCAGCCCATTCATCTTCCCTGATGATGCAATGTCAAAGAGACTTAACGTCTTCCGCTCACTTACCCCAGCAGAAGAAACATCTTGGAGCGAAGCATTCCAGAAGGCCGCCGGCAACTAGTGGCAGACGTTTCATCTGCAACGCATGGCGACTTACGTCTAACACGTATTACAAAGACGTACGGAGATTTCACCGCAGTTAATGATTTGTCATTAACGATTCCTGAAGGCTCATTTTTTGCTTTACTTGGGCCTTCAGGGTGCGGCAAGACAACAACGTTGCGAATGATCGCAGGGTTGGAAGAGCCAACTGTTGGCAGTATTCATTTAGGTGCAACGGATATCACGACTAAGCGTCCCTATCAACGTCCAATTAATACAGTCTTCCAAAACTATGCACTGTTTCCTCACCTAACTATTTTTGAGAACATTGCATTTGGGTTGCGCCGCCGTGGCATCAAAGATGTAACTGCAGATGTAAACAAAGTTCTAGATCTTGTTGAACTTCCACACCTTGCACAACGCAAACCAACTCAGTTATCTGGTGGACAACAGCAGCGAATTGCATTAGCTCGGGCAATTGTTAACCGTCCAGCCCTACTTCTACTCGATGAACCATTAGGCGCGTTAGATCTAAAGCTACGTCGCCAGATGCAGATCGAGCTCAAGTGGATTCAGCGCGAAGTGGGCTTAACTTTCGTTCACGTAACACACGATCAGGAAGAGGCCATGACTATGGCTGACACCATCGCTGTTATGAACGAGGGCGAAATTGAGCAGATGGGATCTCCTGCAGATCTGTATGACAATCCAGGTACAGCTTTTGTTGCTAACTTCTTGGGACAATCAAACTTAATCAAGGGGCGCATCGAAGGTACAGACGGAGATAACTTAGTTGTTGATCTGTTTGGACAAAAGATTTCTATGCCAAAGAACCGAAGCCACGCAGTCGATAAATCTATGTACGCCGGAATACGTCCAGAAAAATTTCGTATTTCATTGGTCGGAACGCCTACTCGCGGAAATACCTTGACCGGTGGTCGTATTGAAGATGTTTCATACATTGGTGTTTCAACTCAGTACCAAGTATTAATGCCTTGGGGCCAAGAAGTAATGGTCTTTGAGCAAAATGATGATGGTGTCCCACCATTTGATAAGGGCGATGAGGTTGTAATTTCTTGGGAACCTAACTTCACTTTTGCTCTGCGCGGCGATGATGATGTCGAAGCTGGACTTGAAGTTAATCCCGAGGAACTAGACGAAGAATGAGCAACGTCTTGACTAAGGTGAAGTTGCCTTATCTTTTGTTGTTGCCAGGGTTTTTGTTCCTGTTTACCTTCTTTATTTTGCCTATTGTTAATCTGGCTCAGACTTCAACCCAAACGCCAATAGCTGGGGGAGACACTGGTCAATATGAACAAACATTGCAGTTTTCAAATTACATAACAGCATTTACTGAAAATAAAGAACAGTTTGCTCGCTCCTTTGTATTTGCCTTATGTGCAACCATCTTGGCTTTAGCCATCGCCTATCCATTGGCATATGCAATTGCTTTCAAAGCTGGAAAATTGAAGAATTTTCTATTGGTACTGGTTGTTGCTCCGTTTTTTGTTTCTTTTCTACTTCGTACAATTGCGTGGAAACAGATTCTTGGTGAAGAAGGATTTGTTGTTCCGACCCTTCGAAATATAGGGATTATTGGTCAAAGTACAACACTGACATCAACATCTTTTGCAGTCGTTATGGGTATGACATATAACTTCTTGCCCTTTATGACATTGCCTTTATACGCATCGTTAGAGCGAATTGATCCACGCACCATGGAGGCTTCTGGAGATCTTTACGCCAACGGAATTACTACCTTCCGCAAAGTTACTTTGCCTTTGTCTATGCCAGGTGTTGTGGCAGGTACGTTGTTGACCTTTATCCCTGCAGCAGGAGATTATGTAAACGCTGCCATTTTGGGAAGTCCTAACACCAAAATGATCGGAAATGTTATCGAGTCCCGATACTTCAAGATTGTTGATTACCCAACAGCCGCGGCACTTTCCTTCACTTTAATGGCTGCAATTTTGATTCTTGTGACTCTCTATATTCGCAAAGCCGGAACGGAGGAGTTGGTATGAACAAGCAGAAAGATGCAACGATTCCAACAATTCCAGCCAAAGCTCGACTCTCACGCTGGTTTGGCCGCAACTTAATCCGCATTTATGCAGTATTTGGATTTACTTATCTATTCATTCCAGTGCTGTATACATTTGCCTTCTCCTTTAATGATTCAGGCAAATCAAACCTTATCTGGAAGGGCTTTACATTAGATAACTGGAAGAACCCATGCGGTGCTCCAGAAGTATGTGCGGCTCTTGGAAACTCAATCAAAATTGGTTTATTGGCAACAGTCTTTTCAACAATTTTAGGAACCATGATTGCATTTGCAATCGGACGTTACGCATTCAAGGGACGCTCATCATCAAACTTGTTGATTTTCTTACCAATGGCAACCCCTGAAATTGTTTTAGGTGCATCATTACTTTCTTTGTTCTTGGTCTTTCACATTAACCCTGGCTTTTGGCCAACAGTTATTGCACATGTAATGTTTTGTATTTCCTTTGTTGTAGTGACTGTGAAAGCACGTATTGCTTCATTAGATCCACGCCTAGAACAAGCTGCGATGGATCTCTATGCAAACGAGCTTGAAACTTTCCGCCGGGTTACCTTGCCTCTAGTCGCCCCTGGTATTGCAGGAGCTGCACTATTGGCCTTTAGCTTGTCATTTGATGATTTCATCATCACTAACTTTAATTCCGGAACTTTGAAAACATTTCCAGAATTTGTCTATACATCAGCTGCTCGTGGAATTCCGGCTCAAGCAAATGTCATTGGTTCAGCCATGTTTATCCTGGCATTGCTCATAGTTATTGCTGGTCAATTTGTAGGTCGCAGAGTCAAGGTTTCTAAGTGACCAATCACGGCAATATGTATGGCCCAAGTTTTACCTTTTTAGGTATTCCCACCTGTGACTTAGATGATCCAGGTAGTTATAAAGGCGCAGATGTAATTATTCTTGGCGCGCCAATTGATAGCGGAACTTCGCATAGATCAGGTGCCAAGTTCGGCCCACAAGCTATTCGCGGGGGAGATTATCTTCCACATGATGGCTCTAGGCCCCATCTGGCATTACGTACAGATGGTTTGAAGGATCTGAAAGTTCTAGATGCAGGTGATTTGTTGATGCCTGGTGGCGACTTAGTCGCATCACTTGCTGTACTTCGCGAAGCTACAGAAAAGATTTCACGAGCAGGAATAATTCCCGTAGTCCTTGGCGGGGACCACTCAATTGCATCGGCTGATGTTGCAGGAATTGCAAACCATCTTGGTCATGGCAAAGTTTCAATGATTCACTTCGATGCACACGCCGATACTGGTGAAGATCAGTTTGGAGCTTTAGTTGGTCACGGAACTCCAATGCGCAATTTAATCAATGAAGGCTACGTGCGCGGAGATCGTTTCTTGCAACTTGGATTACGTGGATATTGGCCAGAGGATGCAACTCTTAACTGGATGCGCGATCAAGGAATGCGATCTTATGAAATGACCGAAATCCATCACCGTGGATTAAAAGATGTGCTTGATGAGTCATTTGCAACTCTGGTCGATGGTTGCGACGGGGTATTTCTTTCAGTAGATATTGATGTGGTTGATCCTGGAATGGCACCAGGAACCGGAACTCCAGAACCTGGTGGAATGACAAGCCGCGAATTGTTAGAAGCGGTTCGACGAATCTGTTTAGAGCTTCCAATTGTGGGCATCGATATTGTTGAAGTTGCCCCACCATTTGATTCGGCAGATATCACAGCAATTTTGGCCAATAGGGTTGTTCTAGAAGCCCTTAGTGCAATTGCAAAGCGTCGTTCTGGTACACCGTATGTGCCAACTCAGAACCTTCTCGATAGATAAGTGAACATTTCTAAGGTGTCAGCGCTATCGTGCATACTCAAGCACAACTTCTCACGTTAGGTAGTTCATGGAAATTCTTGGAATTCTGGCCTTTGTTGTTGCGCTGCTGCTTTCTGTCATGGTGCATGAGTTTGGACATTACATAACTGCACGCCGATTTGGGATGTGGGTTTCCGAATTTTTTGTTGGTTTTGGTAAGAAAATCTGGTCTGTACAGCGCGGAGAAACTGAATTTGGTGTGAAAGCGATTCCAGCAGGTGGATATTGCAAGATCGAAGGAATGTCTCCTAGTGACCAGATGCCTGTTGGGGAAGAAGAGCGTGCTTTTTATAAAGCATCCTCGCTCAAGAAGTTAGTTGTACTAGGAGCTGGATCATTTCTCCACTTTGTTATTGGTTTTGTTCTTTTATTTACTCTTTTTGCCGGAATCGGAACTAATCAAGTTCTTCCAGTAATCAGCGAAGTGGTTCCAGATTCAGCAGCGCAGGCTGCGGGTTTGCAACCGGGGGATGAGTTTCTTTCTATTAATGGCAAGGAGGTCACCGATTGGTACAAAGATGTCGAAGTTATTCGTCAGTCAGAAGGCGCAGAACTAACTCTGGTACTAGATCGCAATGGAGAAGAGATTTCAACTACCGCATCAGCGCGATTAACTGAAATTGATGGAACATCACGATATGTACTTGGAATAGTCAATGATGTTGGTTTAAAACGTTCAGGGCTTTGGCTTTCTGTTAAAAACTCTTCGATTGTGACTAAAAGCTTTTTAAACGAGAGTGTTAAATCACTTGCTAAATTGCCAGAAAAAATCCCAGCACTATGGGGTGCAACTGTTCGCGGTGAAGAACGAGATGTTAATGGTTTAGTTGGCGTTGTTGGCGTCGCACGAGTTTCTGGTCAAGCTGTTGGCAGCGACAAACTGGATCCTATGGAGCGTTTAGCGACCTTTGTGCTAATTGTTGCAAGCCTTAATATTTTTGTTGGAATATTTAATCTGCTTCCAATTCTTCCACTCGATGGTGGACACATGGCTGTTGCAATTGCAGATGAAATCCGTGCCTTCTTTGCTCGTTTGCGTGGTCGCCAGCGGCCAGCACCGATTGATGTCACAGTGTTAACCCCAATAACAATGGTAGTTTTTGTGATTCTTGCCTGTTTAACATTGCTTTTATTGGTAGCTGATGTGATCAATCCCGTGACCCTCAATCTTTAAGCAAGCGAATCTGGCTCTAATTCGGCGGTTTTTGCCTGAGTAGTGCAGAATAAAGCCATGGTTGATCTCGGAATTCCAAGTGCACCACCTCCAACTCTGCATCCACGTCGTAAGACACGACAGTTAAAAGTTGGCTCAGTCGGCGTTGGAAGCGATTCTCCGGTCTCCGTTCAATCGATGTGTACGACTCTGACTGCTGATGTAAATGCAACATTGCAGCAAATTGCCGAACTCACCGCCTCTGGTTGCCAAATAGTTCGAGTGGCAGTGCCAAGTCAAGATGACGCAGATGCGCTTGCTCAGATTGCCAAGAAGTCACAGATCCCAGTGATTGCAGATATTCACTTTCAGCCAAAGTATATTTTTGCGGCAATCGATGCGGGTTGTGCTGCGGTACGTGTAAATCCAGGAAATATTAAACAATTTGATGACAAGGTTAAAGAGGTTGCAAAGGCTGCAGGAGATGCTGGCATTCCTATTCGTATTGGAGTCAATGCTGGTTCGTTAGACCCGCGCCTGCTTGCGAAGTATGGGAAAGCAACACCTGAAGCTTTAGCTGAATCCGCATTATGGGAAGCATCTTTGTTTGAAGAACATGGTTTTTCAGATATAAAAATTTCGGTAAAGCATCATGATCCTGTAACAATGGTTAACGCCTACCGAATTCTTGCAGCCAAGTGTGATTATCCATTACACCTTGGAGTAACAGAGGCAGGTCCAATTTTCCAGGGGACGATCAAATCTGCAACTGCATTTGGAATTTTGCTTGCTGAAGGAATTGGCGACACAATTCGCGTTTCATTATCAGCTCCACCTGTTGAAGAGGTCAAAGTTGGAATTTCAATTCTAGAATCACTTAATTTACGTCAGCGTAAACTTGAAATCGTTTCATGCCCTTCATGTGGTCGCGCACAAGTTGATGTGTATACATTGGCTGAAAAGGTTCAGGCGGGGCTGCAAGGAATGACTGTTCCTTTGCGTGTTGCAGTTATGGGGTGTGTTGTTAATGGTCCGGGTGAAGCGCGCGAAGCAGATCTAGGTGTTGCATCAGGTAATGGCAAGGGTCAGATATTTGTTAAGGGTCAGGTCATTAAGACTGTGCCAGAGGCACAAATTGTTGAAACTCTCATCGAAGAAGCAATGCGCTTAGCCGAAGAAATGGAAGCCGCCGGAGTTGCTTCAGGGCAACCTTCTGTTGATGTTCGGTAGGGTTCGCTCATGTTGAAAATGTCTACGCTATTTTTGCGTACTCTTCGCGATGACCCAGCAGATGCTGAGGTTGCAAGTCATAAGTTGTTAGTTCGAGCAGGCTATGTGCGCCGGATAGCAGCTGGTATTTATTCATGGTTGCCGCTTGGAGTGATCACTCTTCGTAACGTAGAACGTGTCATTCGTGAAGAAATGGATAACGCTGGCTTTCAAGAGGTTAATTTTCCGGCATTACTTCCACGTGAAGCTTATGAAACGACTAATCGCTGGGAAGAGTACGGCCCGGCATTATTTCGTTTACAAGATCGCAAGGGTGGGGATTACTTACTAGGCCCAACACATGAAGAGATGTTTACCTTGATGGTTAAAGGTGAATACTCTTCCTATAAAGATTTACCACTAAGTATCTATCAGATACAAACAAAGTTCCGCGATGAAGCACGTCCACGCAGTGGAATTATTCGTGGGCGAGAATTTGTCATGAAGGATTCTTATTCATTTGATATTGATGATGCTGGACTTGAAGTGTCATATCAAAACCATCGCGAAGCATATGTAAAAACCTTTGATCGTCTTGGGATGAAGTACAACATCGTTAAGGCTGTATCTGGTGCCATGGGTGGATCAAAGTCAGAAGAATTCCTAGCTCCTTGTTCTACAGGTGAAGACACATATGTTTTGTGTCCAAGTTGTGGATTTGCGGCAAATGTTGAAGCTATGGTTACAAAAGTTGAACCACAAGATTTTGCCCAGACTCCAGCTTTAGAAGATTTTGATTCACCAAACACTCCAACGATTGATTCCTTAGTAGAACTTCTCAATTCAAAGTTTGGTGGGGGATTTACTGGCGCGAACACTCTAAAGAATGTCATGCTGATGGCAGATAACAAGGCAGTATCTGTCTTGGTTCCGGGAGATCGCGAAGTTGATTTAAAGCGCTTCCAAGAAAATTGTGGCGGAATTCATGAGCTTCGAGTATTTGAAGAAGCAGATTTTGCTAAGTTTCCTGGTCTTGTTAAAGGTTACATCGGACCGCAGGATGCAAAGAAATCTGGAATTACTGTTTATGCCGATCCACGTGTTGCACCCGGAACTTCATGGGTAACTGGGGCAAATAAAAAGGATCGACATGCTCGAAATGTTGTTAATGGCCGTGACTTCACACCTGATGCATATGTAGAAGCTGCCGAAGTCCGCGCCGGAGATGCATGTCCAGAGTGCACGACCCCGGTTGTAATTGATCGAGCAATTGAGATTGGCCATATTTTCCAACTTGGTCGTAAATATGCTGAAGCTCTTAATTTGACGGTTCTAGATCACAATGGCAAATCCCAAATTGTGACTATGGGTTCATATGGAATTGGCGTAACGCGCGCAGTTGCTGCCATTGCCGAACAAACCCATGATGAAATTGGGCTTAATTGGCCAGCCGAATTAGCCCCTGCAAAGGTGCACATTGTTGCTGCTGGTAAAGATGAACTTTTGTTCGAAACAGCACTTAAGCTCGGTACAGATCTAGAAATTCAAGGTATTTCTGTGATGCTAGATGATCGTCGTGATGCAAGCCCAGGTGTGAAATTCAAGGACGCCGAATTAATCGGAAATCCAATAATTGTTGTTGTGGGTAAAGCACTAGCAGATGGCAATGTTGAAATCCGTGTTCGCAAGAGTGGTGACAAAAAAGAAGTTCCACTTACAAGTGCGGTAACTTCGATCGCAGAACTTCTTAAATAAGCGTGTTTCACGATTTAACTATTGCAACAGCTCTTTTTCTCTTGGCAGCATCCTTCTTTGCTGGCTTTATTGATTCAATTGCGGGTGGTGGTGGATTAATCCAGCTGCCTGCATTGTTAATCGGTCTACCAAAATCTGACACCGTCGAAGTGCTAGGCACCAATAAGTTGTCAGCAGTTTTTGGAACAACGACGGCTGCTGCGCTATATAGAAAACAAATTAAGCCAGATCCAAAGATATTGATAGCAATGGGTCTACCCGCATTCGTAGGCTCTGCTGGGGGAGCAGTTCTTGCTTCAAAGATTCCAACCAACAGTATGCGACCAATGGTCTTGGTGCTGTTGATTATTGTTGCGATATATACATGGTTTAAGCCAGATTTGGGAAAGTTTGAAAACCTACGCCATCTTCCAAAGCGCAGAGTACAAATAGCTGCATTTGCCGGAGTAGTAATCGGTTTTTATGACGGAATTTTTGGACCAGGTACTGGATCTTTTCTGATGCTAATCCTTGTTGCCTCCTTGGGGTACGCATTTATAACCGCTTCTGCTATTGCCAAGGTGGTTAATGTCGCAACCAATGTTGGCGCAATTATGGTTTTTGGAATTAATGGCGCTGTAATTTGGCAAATTGGCATTATTTTGGGAGTTGCAAACATTTCTGGTGCTGTAATTGGAGCTCGCTTGGCCATTAAAGGTGGCTCTACTTTGGTGCGTAAAGTCTTCCTATTTGTTACGGTGGCGTTGATCGTAAAGGTAGGAATTGCAACCTTTTAATTATTCGCGTTACAATTACGTCACAACTTAATAGAAAGAAGAAATTGATGGCCCTTAAAGATTCAATCGCCGATGCAATTAGACCTGCTGTGGAAAATGCAGGCTTCTTTCTAGAAGATGTCTTTACAAGCAATCCTGGTAATCACCGCATCGTTACCTGCATGATTGATGGATTACAGCCACTGAGCCTTGATGAAGTCACTGTCGTTAGTCGTGAAATTTCAGCGATTCTTGATGAATCACCGCTATTAACTGAAGCTTTCACCCTTGAAGTTACATCGCCAGGAATCGAACGACCTCTTACCTTGCCACGTCACTGGACAAAGAATCTAACGAGAATTATTAAAGCAACGCTCAAGGATGACACTGAAGTCTCAGGCCGTTTAACTGAGTTTGATGAAGTTAAGGCAATTTTGATTGAAAACATTAAAGGTCGTATGAAGACTCACGAAGTTGCTTTTGCAGATATCAAGCGAGCACATGTTGAGATCGAATTCAATCGTAAGGATGAAATCTAATGCATGTAGAAATGTCTGCCTTAGCTGCACTTACGACGGAAAAAGACATTCATCTCGAAGACCTTATCTATGCAATTGAGGTTGCTGTTCTTGGCGCATACAATCAGACTGAAACAGCTAAGCGTCATGCTAGAGCACATTTGGATCGAGAAACCGGTGAAATTTCGATCTTGATCCCAATCTTTGGGGAAGACGGTACTCGAGTAAGCGAAGAAGTTGATTCACCTGATGGATTCTCACGTGTAGCAACTTCGACTGCGCGCCAAATAATTAAGTTAAAAATGCGTGAAACCAATGATGCAGAAATTGTTGGAGAGTTCACTGCATCCGTTGGCGATGTAATCTCAGGCGTTGTACAACAAGGGCGCGATCCCAAGATGATTAACGTCAATCTTGGCCGCGTTGAAGGACGCATCCCGCCACAAGAACAAGTGCCTGGCGAGGTCTATAACCATGGAGATCGAATTAAGTGTTTCGTCGTTGAAGTGAAGCAAGGGTTAAAAGGACCAGAAATTATGTTATCTCGTTCGCACCCAGCACTTGTAAAGCAGCTTTTTGCATTTGAGGTTCCAGAGATTAATGATCGCATCGTTGAAATTATGGCTGTTGCGCGCGAAGCAGGACACCGCACAAAACTTGCGGTTAAAACTCATCGTGCCGGTGTTAGTCCTAAGGGATCGTTGATTGGTCCAATGGGATCTCGTGCACGCGCAGTGATGGATGAGCTTCATGGAGAAAAGATTGACATTGTTGATTGGTCTGAAGATCCAGCAGAGTTTGTTGCTGCAGCACTTGCTCCGGCAAAGGTCAGTTCAGTTGAAATCACCGATCTTGCAACACGCAGCGCAAAGGTGATTGTTCCGGATTACCAGCTGTCATTGGCCATCGGAAAAGATGGACAGAACGCTCGTTTGGCTGCGCGCTTAACAGGCTGGCGTATCGATATTCATCCAGACACAGTTGTGCCCGCTGCCACAGACGCAGTTATCTAAATTAGGACTGAGGGGCAGAGTTTGGGTACGATGAGCCAGTTGGATTCACAGTTTCCGGTACGTAGCTGCATTGGCTGCCGAAAGAAGGCGAACCCATCAGCATTAATTCGAGTGGTTTTGATCGATGGAAAATTGATTCCAGATATCAAAGGCGGTGCTCCGGGTCGGGGCGCTTGGCTTCACAAGAAATGTGCAGAAGGTGCGATAAGTCGAGGCGCTTTTCGTTTTGCCCTTAAATTAAATAATAAGGTGCATGACGGAGCGATCGATGTATCGGAACTTCTGGAATTTCTTAAAAGCTAGTCCGAATTGATACAACAATGAATCACATACAACGAATGGATATGAAAGATATGAAACTCAAATGAGCTCGTTAGAACTATGAGGTCGTTCAACTAAGGCTTGCATTTGAGAAA
>WLCR01000018.1 GCA_009705235.1 Actinomycetota bacterium
CCATCATTTGTGTTGTCGAAGAAAGCAAGGATGTAATCGCAATCGAACGAACTCGCGAATTTCGCGGTAAGTACCATGTGCTTGGGGGCGCAATTAGTCCCATTGACGGCATCGGTCCAGAACAACTTCGAATTCGCGAGTTAATGATTCGTTTGGCTGATGCCGGAATCATTGAAGTTATTTTGGCAACTGATCCAAACCTTGAAGGTGAAGCAACAGCTACCTATCTATCCCGACTAATTAAGCCGATGGATATAAAGGTGTCCCGTTTGGCCAGCGGATTGCCAGTTGGTGGAGATTTGGAATATGCCGATGAAGTTACCCTTGGCCGTGCCTTTGAAGGCCGTAGGGATGTTTAATCTCATTAATTGAGATGCTTATCGTCTCAATATTTGGGAAAATCTGGAAATCAGGTAGCCCCAATCAATTTTGTGCTTCATGATTGAGCCATGGGACTAATTGTTCAGAAATACGGTGGCTCTTCGGTGGCCGATGCGGCTGGCCTAAAGCGCGTAGCTAACAGAATTGTTGCGGCAAAGCGGGACGGTAATCAGGTTGTTGTTGTGGTGTCAGCAATGGGCGATACCACCGATGAATTGATTGATCTGGCTGAACAAATCACTCCTATCCCACAAGGTCGCGAATTAGATATGTTGCTAACTGCTGGTGAGCGAATTTCAATGGCACTACTGGCAATGGCGATTAACAATTTGGGCCACGAAGCGTTGTCATTTACCGGCAGCCAAGCAGGAGTGATAACAACTTCTGCACATGGTCGCGCTCGCATTATTGATGTGACACCTGGTCGAATAAAAGAAGCGTTAGATGGCGGTGCAATTGCAATCGTTGCTGGCTTTCAAGGAATTTCGCAAGATACAAAAGATGTAACAACATTGGGTCGCGGTGGTAGCGACACGACAGCAGTTGCCCTAGCTGCGGCGTTAGATGCAGATGTTTGCGAAATCTACACAGATGTTGATGGCGTATTTAGCGCTGACCCACGTGTTGTTCCAACTGCTCGTAAGTTAAAAACTGTTACTTACGATGAAATGCTCGAACTTGCAGCAAGCGGCGCAAAAGTTTTGCACTTGCGTTGCGTCGAATACGCACGTCGTTACAACCTACCAATTCACGTACGTTCATCTTTTACTACAAATGAAGGAACATGGGTGGTCAAAGATCACCCAGAAGGAGGCAGCATGGAACAAGCAATTATCTCGGGTATCGCACATGACAAGTCTGAGGCGAAAATAACGATTGTCGGAGTACCTGACCGCACCGGTGTAGCTGCACGTATCTTCCAAGCGATTGCAGATGCCGACATCAATATCGACATGATTGTGCAAAACGTTTCTGCTGCTGCAACTGGTTTAACTGATATTTCATTCACATTGCCAAAAGCTGAAGGAGCTGCGGCAACTGCAATTTTGCAGAAGCTTCAAGGTGAGGTTGGCTTTGCCTCAATTCAATACGATGATCAAATCGGCAAATTATCATTAGTTGGCGCTGGTATGCGCTCACATCCAGGGGTCACTGCAACATTCTTTGGTGCTCTATCAGATGCTGGCGTGAACATCGAAATGATTTCAACCTCTGAAATTCGTATCTCAATTATTTGTCGCGAAGCCGATCTAGAACGTGGAGCCAAGGCCGCTCACACCGCATTTGAATTAGATGCAGATCAAAATGAAGCTGTTGTTTATGGAGGAACAGGACGATGAGTAAAAAAGTGAAGAAAGTTTCTAAGAAGCCAACTCTTGCAGTAGTTGGTGCAACAGGCGCTGTCGGAACCGTAATGCTCAGCATTCTTTCTGAGCGCAAAGATGTATGGGGCGAAATTCGTCTGATCGCTTCGGCACGCAGTGCGGGCAAGAAGTTAATGTGTCGCGGTCAAGAATTGACCGTCGTAGCACTTTCACCAGAAGCATTTGATGGAATCGATGTTGCAATGTTTGATGTTCCAGATGAAGTATCTGCAGAGTGGGCACCAATTGCTGTTTCGCGTGGTGCGATTGTTGTTGATAACTCTGGCGCATTTCGAATGGATCCAAAGGTCCCATTGGTTGTGCCTGAAGTAAATCCTAAAGATACAAAGAAGCGTCCAAAGGGAATTATCTCAAATCCAAACTGCACAACACTTTCAATGATTGTTGCAATGGGTGCACTCAATAAGAAGTATCAATTAAAAGAACTTGTAGTTGCTTCATATCAGGCGGCATCTGGTGCAGGGCAACCAGGCATCGATGCTTTGCGTGAACAGATTTCGGCAGTAGCAGGCAAAAATCTTGGGGAAGCAACAGGAGATGTTCGTACTGTAGTTACAAAGAACGATGTTTTCCCTGCACCGCTTGCTCTCAACGTTGTGCCATGGGCTGGATCACTGAAAGAAGATGGCTACACATCCGAAGAGCTCAAGGTTCGCAATGAATCTCGCAAGATTCTAGGCATGCCACGTCTAAAGGTTTCTGCAACATGTGTTCGCGTTCCAGTTTTGACAACACATTCACTTGCGGTGCACGCAACATTTAAAAATGAGGTAACTCGCAAGGGAGCGCAAAAGCTTCTTGAAAAAGCAGCAGGAGTTACCTTGCTGGATGATCCAGAAAATAAGAAGTTTCCAACACCAAATGATGCTGTTGGGACAGATGCAACCTGGGTCGGTCGTGTACGTCGATCACCAGATGACAAGAAATCTCTGGATTTGTTCTTGTGTGGAGACAATTTGCGCAAGGGAGCAGCCCTTAATACCGCTCAAATCGCAGAGCTGTTGGCGGTAGAGTTAACAAAATGACAATCAAAGAAACACTTCGCGCTGACTTAACTGAAGCAATTCGTGGTCGCAACGAAATTACATCTAGCACAATCCGCATGGTTCTAACTGCAATTACTAATGAAGAGGTTGCCGGAAAAGAAGCTCGTGTACTTAGCGATGATGAAGTCATTGTTGTTCTCTCACGCGAAGCAAAGAAGCGTCGCGAAGCGGCAGAAGCTTTTGAAGGTGCAGGTCATCCAGAAAAGGCTGCGCTAGAAAAATCTGAAGGCGAAGTTATCGCTAAGTATTTGCCCGCACAGTTAACTGCAGATGAAATAAAGCAGATCATCGCTGATGCAATCGCATCGACTGGTGCTGCGGGTCCTGCAGATATGGGCAAGGTAATGGGCGCTATAAAGGCGAAGATTGCAGGAAAGGCTGATGGAGCACTAGTTTCATCATTAGTGAAAGAGAGTCTGAACAAATGATTAAGTATGAATACGCAACAGTTCCTCTTCTTTCACATGCAACTAAGCAAATTCTTGATACATGGGGTTCAGATGGTTGGGAACTCGTACAAGTTATTCCAGCACCTGGTTCAGGAGAACAACTTGTTGCTTACATGAAGAGAGCTATCGCATGAACAAGGTAGATGTTCGTGCAAAGTTAGCTGAACTTGGACTAGAACTTCCTGTTGCTGCAAAGCCAGTAGCTGCTTATGTTCCTGCGATCCGCACAGGAAATTTAGTTTTCACTGCAGGACAACTTCCATTAGTTGATGGTCAAATGGCTGGCGTTGGCAAGGTTGATGGAGAAATCACTCCTGAGCGCGCAAAGGAGCTTGCACAAATTTGTGCACTTAACGCACTTGCTGCTGTTGAATTAGTTGCAGATATAAATAAGATTACAAAAATTGTTCGAGTTGTTGGATATGTAAACGGTGTTGCTGGTTACATCAATCATCCAGCTGTAGTTAATGGCGCTTCTGAACTGTTTTTAGCGATCTGGGGCGATGGTGCAAAACATGCACGTAGCGCTGTCGGAATTGCAGAGCTTCCACTTAATTCACCAGTGGAAATCGAACTAACAGTCGAAATTACGGATTAAAGGTTACTTACCTCTTTTTGAGAGACGTTCGAAGTCTGTAATCAATACCGCGCGACCATCAAGTTTTAACCAGTTGCGTCCTGCGAAATCTGCAAGTGCTTTATTAACAGTTTCGCGGGATGCACCTACTAGTTGCGCTAACTCTTCTTGAGTTAGATCGTGGTGAACAAATAAACCATCATCTGTTTGTTTTCCGAAACGCTCGCCAAGATCAATAAGAGCCTTAGCAACACGTCCAGGAACATCAGAAAAAACAAGATCGCCGACAGCTTCATTAGTGCGGCGCAGTCGCTGTGCTAAACGAGCAAGTAGTTGCAAAGAAACCATTGGATTCTCAACAAGCCACGGAAGTAGTTTTTCTTGGCCAAGGCTTAATAACTTTGCATCTGTCACTGCTGTTGCAGTTGATGTGCGTGGGCCTGGATCAAAAAGACTTAATTCGCCAAACATTTCGCCGGGCCCAAGAATTGACAGCAAGTTTTCGCGGCCGTCACCGCTGGAAGTTCCGAGTTTTAACTTACCTTCGGCAATTACATACAGGTGATCGCCTTCGTCGCCTTCTGCGAACAAAACTGATCCCTTTGAAATCTTTACGGAAACCATATTTGCAAGCAACGAAGCTGCTGCGGCGTCATCCAACGCGGTAAATAGTGGCGCTTTGCGGATTACTTCTTGATCTATGGGCACGAGGGGTACTTTACTACCCATGGTGGTCGATAGCGAAACCCGCAAAAAGGCTAAGGCCGTATACCGGATTCTTACCAAGACCTACCCACACATTCGCTGCGAGCTAGATTTCACCAACCCGCTTGAGTTATTGATTGCAACGGTGTTGAGCGCACAGTGCACAGATAAGAGAGTCAACACTGTTACGCCAGCGCTCTTTAAGAAGTATAAGAATCCAAAAGCTTATGCAAAAGCAGGCCTGCACGAGATCGAAGATTTGATTCACTCAACTGGTTTTTATCGGGCTAAAGCGCGCAACATAAAAGGGTTAAATATCAAACTGCTTGAAGATTTTGGTGGAGAAGTTCCGCATACCCTTGAAGAGTTAATTACATTGCCAGGAGTTGGTCGCAAGACTGCCAATGTGGTTTTGGGGCATGCATTTGATACTCCTGGCATAACTGTAGATACACACTTTGGACGTTTGTCACGTCGGTTTGGTTGGACTAAAGAAAACGATCCAGTAAAAGTCGAAAAGATTGTTCAGCAATTAATTCCACAAGCAGAGTGGACAAATCTTTCGCAGCGAATGATTTGGCATGGGCGTCGTATTTGTCATTCACGCAAACCAGCTTGTGGGGCTTGCCCTGTTGCAAAGATCTGTCCCAGTGTTGGAATTGGCGAAATGGATAAAGAGAAGGCGTTACTGTTGGTGAAAACAGATAAGGATTTCAGGTGAAAAAAGCGTTAGCAGTAGTTGCTCTATTGCTTTTGACCTCATGTTCGCCAACATCGTCCTATGTAAAGGGCGAAGTAGTTTCATGCGAATCTATTACAGAAGATAAAACTTTTGTGGGTGGCGTGACCATGGATTGCTTAGACCGTAGCGAAGGTGCTCAACTTGGCGCACTACGCGGACCCATGATTGTTAATGTCTGGGGATCCTGGTGTGGGCCGTGCAAAGAAGAAATTCCGATCCTTAGATCCTTTTATGAAAAAGCTCAAGGCAAGGTCGCCCTAATAGGTGTTGATGTTGAAGAAGCAACCTTTGATGATGGGCGCAGATTTGTAGAGCGAAACGGCATTGTCTGGCCTAATTTATATGATCCAGATGGGCGTTCGCGAGAATACTTTGGATTAGGGGTCCCAGTTACTTGGTTTATTGCAGCGGATGGATCTGTTGCAGGAAAGAAAATTGGCGCTTTCAAAAATGAAATTGAGCTGATCACACTGACAAACAAGTATTTGGGAGTAAAGCTCTAGTCTTCATCCTTTGATGTGTGCAAACCATCTGAAATCAAGCGCATGACATTGGGATCAGCCAATGTTGTCGCATCCCCAACTTGGCGGTTTTCAGCCACATCTTTTAATAAACGGCGCATGATCTTGCCACTTCTAGTTTTTGGAAGTTCTGCAACAACTAAAATTTGACGTGGTTTTGCAATGGCACCAATTTGCTTGGCTACATGGTTACGCAGCTCAGTAATAAGGGTTTCTCCATTTGCATGAGCGATTCCACCACGTAAAATTACAAATGCAACTATTCCTTGTCCTGTCATCGCATCTTGTGCGCCAACCACAGCTGCTTCTGCAACGGCTTCATGTGAAACTAAAGCAGATTCGACTTCAGTTGTTGAAATTCGGTGTCCTGAAACATTCATAACATCATCAACACGACCGAGCAACCAGATTGCACCATCTTTATCTAATTTGGCACCATCGCCAGCAAAGTAAATTCCTTCAAACCTGGACCAATAGGTTTCTTTGTATCGCTCATCTTCACCCCAGATACCGCGCAACATTCCGGGCCACGGCTTATCCAAAATTAAATAACCACCATGCCCCTTTGCAACAGCTTTGCCGTTGTCATCAACCACAACAGCGCTGATTCCTGGAATTGCAGTCATTGCAGATCCAGGTTTTGTTGCTGTTACACCTGGCAAAGGCGAAATCATGATTCCACCAGTTTCAGTTTGCCACCAGGTATCAACAATTGGGCAGCGGTTTCCACCGATAACGTCGCGGTACCACATCCATGCTTCAGGATTAATTGGTTCACCAACTGATCCCAATAAACGTAATGAGGATAAATTATATTTATTAGGGAATTCATCTCCCCATTTCATCCAGGTACGAATCAAAGTAGGCGCTGTGTACAAAATAGTCACGCCATACTTTTCAATTAATTCAAATATGCGTCCTTTGTGTGGTGTATCGGGAGTTCCTTCATACATAACTTGTGTTGCACCATTAATCAGTGGCCCATACACAATGTAGCTATGGCCCGTAATCCACCCAACATCTGCTGTGCACCAATAAACATCAGTTTCAGGCTTAATATCAAAGACAACGCGGTGTGTGTAGGCAGCCTGCGTTAAGTAGCCTCCAGTTGTGTGGAAGATTCCTTTTGGTTTTGCAGTTGTGCCAGATGTATACAGAATAAACAACGGATGCTCAGAATCAAAAAACTCTGCGGCGTGGTCAACTGATTGGCGTCCAACAATGTCGTGCCACCACACATCAGTTTCTGAATTCCAGGCTGTTTCTTGTTTGGTGCGCTGTACAACTAAAACTTTTTTGACATTGTGCGTCCCTTTAAGAGCTTCATCAACGGCTGGCTTTAATGCGAACGCTGCACCTTTTCTAAATCCACCATCTGCTGTGATTACTAACTTTGCATCTGCATCTTGAATACGAGATAACAACGCATCGGCGGAAAATCCACCAAAGACAACAGAATGCGGTGCACCTATTCGCGCACACGCAAGCATTGCAATTGCGGCTTCAGGGATCATCGGCATGTAGATGGCTACACGATCACCAGCAACAATTCCAAGTTCAGTTAATGCATTTGCAGTTTTCTTAACTTCAGTTAATAACTGGGAGTATGTAATTGTTTGTGTGTCACCGGGTTCGCCTTCAAAATGAAATGCAACCCGATCGCCACGCCCTTCTTGAACATGACGGTCTAATGCATTGACGGAAGCATTGATTTTTCCACCAACAAACCATTTGGCAAATGGTGATTCCCATTCAAGAGTTTTGTTCCAAGGTGTTTGCCACGACAAGTGTTGTGCTTGCACATCCCAAAACGCCAAGCGATCTCTTTCGGCTTGGTCATACAGATCGGGCTTTGCATTTGCCTGGGCTACAAACTCGGCGGTCGGAGGAAATTGACGATCCTCGCTGAGCAGGTTTTCTAGGGATTCATGGTCTTGGCTCATAACGCTAGAGGTTACCTGTTCAGCATTGTTATCAACAGACAAACCGGAGGTGGATTTTTGGTGTGCCAAGCGGTTTCACAATGCGCCCAAAGAGAGGAGAAATAATGCTTACATCCTTCATTTTGATGCTGATCAAACTGCTCAGCAGCCCAGTTCTGGTGGCCGCTCTCGCCAAATTCTTGGCAAACGCTCTCAAAACACTGAGCTGACATAGAAAAAGACCCTCCGGTAACCCCCTGCGGAGGGTCTTTTTGTGCCATATGGGCGAAAGTGAGAGGATTGGCCGTAAGCCTCTAGACGACTCAATGAAGCGCTCGGTCTAAAGAATTACAACGAGTTCTTAGGAGTCAGAATGCCAATTGCAACCCCCGAAATTTTTGCGGAGATGTTAGATCGCGCTAAAAAGGGCGCATTCGCTTATCCAGCAATCAACGTTTCATCATCACAAACCATCACAGCTGCTATTCGTGGTTTTGCCGAAGCAGAGTCAGATGGAATTATTCAATTTTCATGGGGCGGTGCTGAATACGCATCTGGCTCAACAGTTAAGAACATGGTTGACGGAGCAGTTGCGCTCGCAGAGTTCGCACACGTTGTTGCTAAAAATTACAAAGTAAATATTGGAATTCATACAGATCATTGCCCAGCAGAAAAGTTAGATGGCTTTATGCGTCCACTTCTTGCAATTGGTGCAGATCGAATTAAGTCTGGCAAGGGACCATTGTTTACCTCACACATGTGGGATGGATCAGCGGTCGACATGGTTGAAAACATGAAGGTCGCGAAGGAAATGTTGGCGATGTCTGTTGCAGCCAAAACAATTCTTGAAATTGAAATTGGTGTCGTCGGTGGAGAAGAAGATGGCATCGAAGCAAAGCATGATGCAAAGCTGTACTCAACACCTGAAGATGCATTAATGACAATTGAAACTCTTGGCCATGATGCAAATGCTCGCTACATGGTGGCAGCAACATTCGGAAATGTTCACGGTGTTTACAAGCCAGGAAATGTTGTACTACAACCAAAAATCCTTGCAACATTGCAAGAAGCAGTTGCCGCAAAGCTTGGACTCCCTGCCGGAAGCAAGCCAATGGACTTGGTATTCCATGGTGGTTCTGGCTCACTACTTTCTGAGATCCGCGAATCACTTGATTACGGTGTAATCAAGATGAATATCGACACAGATACTCAGTACGCATTTACTCGTCCAGTGGTTGATCACATGCTCAAGAACTATGACGGCGTACTAAAGATTGATGGCGAAGTTGGAAACAAGAAGGCTTACGATCCTCGCGCGTGGGGTAAAGCTGCAGAAGCAGGAATGGCTGCTCGCGTAGTTCGTGGGTGCGAAGATTTACGTTCTGCCGGTACTTCATCACTTAAGTAATTAACAACTAGTCGGAGAGGCTTTACTCATGCCTGCATTGGTATTACTCGGAGCTCAGTGGGGCGACGAAGGCAAGGGTAAAGCTACCGATTTATTGGGCGATCGCGTTGACTATGTAGTTCGCTATCAAGGCGGAAATAACGCGGGGCACACTGTTGTAATCGGTGATCAAAAGTATGCACTTCACTTGCTGCCATCAGGAATTCTTTCTCCTAATGTGATTCCGGTAATCGGCAACGGTGTTGTGATTGATCCAAGTGTTCTACTTGAAGAAATTCGTGGGTTAAATGAGCGCGGTATAAACACAAGTAAACTTTTGATTTCAACTAATGCTCATTTGATTACTCCTTATCACCGCACAATTGACAAGGTATCCGAGCGCTTTTTGGGTAAGTCCAAGATCGGAACAACTGGTCGTGGAATCGGACCTGCCTACGCTGACAAGATCAATCGCATCGGTATCCGTGTGCAAGATTTATTTGATCCATCAATTCTTCGCCAAAAACTTGAAGGCGCATTGCGCGATAAGAACCAGATATTGATTAAGGTTTTTAACCGTAAGAACATCGAAGTAGATGAAGTTCTAGAAGAGTATTTAAAGTACGCGGATCTTTTGCGCCCATACGTTGCAGATACAGTTTTGATTTTAGATGAAGCACTAAAGGCTGGAAAACGAGTACTTCTAGAGGGTTCTCAGGGCACATTGCTGGATGTCGATCATGGAACATATCCATTCGTGACATCCAGTAATCCAACAGCAGGCGGAGCGTGTACAGGTTCAGGAATTGGACCAACAAAAATTGACCGCGTTATTGGTATTTTAAAAGCGTATACAACTCGCGTTGGTAGCGGTCCTTTCCCAACTGAATTATTTGATGAAGAAGGCGAAGCGCTACGTCGCATTGGTGGGGAAATCGGTGTTACTACTGGCCGAGCACGTCGTTGCGGTTGGTTTGATGCTCCGATTGCACGCTACGCAGTTCGCGTCAATGGTTTAACAGATTTCTTCCTTACAAAGCTAGATGTACTAACTGGCTGGGAAAAGATTCCGGTTTGTGTGGCATATGAAATCGATGGAAAGCGTGTTGAAGAACTGCCAGCATCACAAACAGATTTTCACCATGCAAAGCCAATTTATGAATACCTGGCTGGTTGGACTGAAGATATTTCTAATGCTCGTAAGTTGTCAGATCTTCCAAAGAATGCACAAGATTATGTTGCGTTCTTGGAAAAGATTTCAGGTGCACCTATGAGTGCAATCGGCGTAGGTCCCGGTCGCGATCAAACAATTGTCGTAAAGGATTTCATCTAAGAATGAAAATCCTCCTAGTCGGAAGCGGCGGACGCGAACACGCACTAGGAGCAGGACTGCAAGCAGATCCAGCTTGTACCGAACTACATGTTGCACCAGGCAATCCCGGAATCGCACAATTTGCGCAATGTCATCCGCTTGTAATTACAGATAACCAAGCAATTCTTGAATTAGCTCAACGCCTAGGTGTGGATCTCGTTGTAGTGGGACCTGAGGTTCCGTTGGTAAATGGTGTTGCTGACATCCTACGAGCAGCCAATATCGCTGTTTTTGGCCCATCTAAAGCTGCTGCCCAATTAGAAGGATCCAAGAACTTTGCCAAAGAAGTCATGCGGGATGCTGGCGTTCCAACTGCACATAGTTTTACTTGCACAACACAAGAAGAAATCGAAATTGCATTAGATGCATTTGGTGCGCCATATGTTGTAAAAGATGACGGTCTTGCCGCAGGTAAAGGTGTTGTTGTTACCAATAATCGTCAAGAAGCTTTAGATCATGCATTAGCGTGCAAAAGAGTTGTTATTGAAGAGTATTTGAATGGCCCAGAGGTTTCACTATTTGGCATCAGTGATGGCGCAACAATTGTGCCAATGCAACCAGCACAAGATTTCAAGCGAGCATTTGATGGTGATGCAGGTCCAAACACCGGCGGCATGGGTGCGTATTCACCACTGCCGTGGGCACCTACAGACATTATTGAAGATACGTACAAACAAGTTCTTGCTCCGATGATTGCTGAAATGGCCGCACGCGGAACACCTTTTGTTGGTTTGCTATATGCAGGTCTAGCACTTACTGATCATGGAACTCGCGTTATTGAATTCAATGTTCGCTTCGGTGATCCAGAAACTCAAGTGTTGATTCCACTACTTAAAACACCGCTTGCAACTTTGTTGTACAACGCTGCAACGGGAAATCTAAAGGGGAGTACTTTGGAGTGGAAGAGTGACTCAGCAGTAACAGTTGTTTTAGCTGCTGAAGGTTATCCAGTGACACCAAAGAGCGGTGGAGTAATTACAGGATTTTCCGCAATTGACAATGTTCAGATTTATCACGCGGGCACATCCCACAGCGACCAAGGTGTTGTTGCATCAGGTGGTCGGGTTCTGACAGTTACGGGAATTGGCGAGGATCTGACTGAAGCCCGAAATCTCGCCTACCGTGCGATTAGCCAAATCTGCCTTTCTGGATCTTTCTATCGCACAGACATCGCGCTTA
>WLCR01000019.1 GCA_009705235.1 Actinomycetota bacterium
CCCAGCCCATTCACCGATAGCTGCCGTGCGGGCCTTTACCCGCTTTACATCGCGGCCCATTAACGCTGAATAAAACAGGACGTTTTCAGCACCTGTCATTTCGGGGTGAAAGCCCGCGCCAAGTTCGATCATTGGAGCGATCTGGCCATCAACCTTTGATGTTCCTTTTGTTGGGGGCAGAACACCGGCCAAAACTTTAAGCAAGGTTGATTTGCCTGCGCCATTGCGGCCAAGGATTGCTACAACTTCGCCCTTATCAACTGTGAAGGAAACATCCTGCAGTGCAACATAATCAATAACGCGCGCCTTACCCTTA
This sequence comes from Actinomycetota bacterium, assembly GCA_009705235.1. Lineage (GTDB taxonomy): Bacteria > Actinomycetota > Actinomycetes > Nanopelagicales > Nanopelagicaceae > Planktophila. Next base: position 317 of record WLCR01000019.1, read on the forward strand.
ATTGCATCGCGAAAGAGTTCTTTAAGCGAACCTGATTTGTTCATTAAGACGCGATAAGTGACGTTGAGGTTTTTAACTTCGATAACTGGCATTAGAGCATCGCCACCGTTCTTGGCCAATACTTGCGGAAAACAAAGGTGCCTAGCAGCAGTGCGAAGATGCTCCAGAAGCTCATATATAGCCAGTTAAACAAAGTCGGGTTAGCATTATTTGAAAATGCCCAACGGAAAATTTCTAGGTAACTTGTTAATGGATTCCAATGAATGATGCGCTGCATTTTTTCACTCATGATAGATATCGGATAAAAGATTGGCGTCAAATACATCAAAATCATTAGCATGACATTGACGATGTTGCGAGTGTCATCAAAGCGAATAAACATGATTGATAGAGCTAAACCAAGACCTGCGGTCAGCAGGGCCAGTGCGATACCAACAAGCAAAACTAGCGGCAGGGACCAGGCAAGTGATTGTCCTGAGATAAAACAAACAATTGCAAGCGGGAACATTCCGATAAAGAAGTTTGTAAGTCCAGCTAATGCCGATGAAATGGCAAAGATCTGCGGTGGGACATAGATCTTTGTTAAGACCCCACCATTGCTGGCAATCGAATCTGCAGATTGCATTAAACCTTGATTGAAAAATGTATTGAGCAAAATTCCGGCCATTAGATACGGCGCAAACTGTTGGCCACTTGGCAGACGGGATGCAAAAACAAATGAGAAGACGTACCAAAGAACCGCGCTGGTAAGCACTGGGTTTAATAGGGTCCAGCCAATACCAATAACACTGCGCTTGTAGCGAAGAGTCAGCTCGCGATTAACCAGCAAGCGGATCAGTTGGGCATATTTCATGATGGGGTAAGGGTATCGGTGGTTTAAGTGGTATTCCCCTTTGTGCTCATGTAGTTCTCAGGGTTATGCGGTGTAATTGAGCCATGACCGCAGCAACCCGCATTTACAAGCATTCTTCGGCAGGGACCGATTGGGCTGCGCTAATGATGGGTGGGGGGCTGGGGCTGACCTTGGCGTTGCAGCTGACCACGGTGCGTTTAAGTGATTTCAATACTTTTTATGCGGTTGTGGTTTCGATCAGTCGATTGGCTGCATTAGTCGGAACCTATTTTGCTGTGATCGGGATATTTCTGGTCGCGCGAATTCCTTGGGTAGAACGCGGAGTTGGCCATGATCGCTTGGTGACCTGGCATCGCACATTAGGGCCATGGAGTTTGTACTTAATTGGCGCGCATGTGTTTTTAATTATTGTTGGTTTCGCCGGACAAGATTCGATTCCGCTGTACAAAGAGTTGTGGGAGTTTCTAACAAAGTACGAATGGATGTGGTTCGCACTGTCTGGATTTATGTTGATGGTGCTGGCTGGTGTGACGTCATATAAAAAAGCTCGAGCAAAGATGAGTTATGAAACATGGTGGATGGTCCATATCTTGACCTATGCCGCAGTGGCTGCATCCTTTATGCACCAAATTGTTAATGGTTCGATGTTTATTGGTCATCCACTTAACCGCGCATATTGGATTGGGTTATATGTTGCGATGGCAGCTGCGATTATTTATTGGCGATTCTGGGTGCCGCTGTATCGTTCGATGAAAGTAAATTTAAGGGTTTCAAAAGTTGTTATCGAAGGCCCGGGCGTTGTTTCAGTAATTATGAAGGGTCGCAATCTGCATCAATTAGCGGCTCAAGGCGGACAGTTCTTTGGGTGGCGCTTTTTAGCAAGAGGACATGCGTTGATGTCTCATCCATATTCATTATCTGCTGCACCAACTGAAAAACATTTGCGAATTACAGTAAAAGACTTGGGCGATCATTCGCGATCACTGGCCTTTTTGAAGCCGGGCACACGAGTATTTGTTGAAGGCCCTTATGGTGCATTTACCGCTGGGCGTTCGACTCAACCGCATGTTGTATTGGTGGGCGGAGGCGTAGGAATTACGCCTATTAGAGCGCTGATGGATGAGTTCAAGGGTGGAGCGCAGATCGATGTTATTTTCCGCGCATCAAAGGAAGAGGATTTAGTTTTAAAGTCTGAAATGGATTATTTGGCCAACACCAGCGAAGGGTCGATGCGGATTCATTATTTGGTGGGATCGCGTAAGAACCATCCGATGGATGCGAATTCGCTAAAGGCGCTGGTCCCGCAGTTTGCAGATAGCGATATTTATATTTGTGGGCCTGAACCGTTAGTCAGCGCGGTGCGCAAGGCGGCAGAAGACCTTGGTGTTCCGAAGAACCGTTTCCATGATGAGGCCTTTGCGTTCCACAAAGAGTAGTAAAGTCTAGGAATGGAAAACGGCCTTCATAAAACAAAGCAACAATTAATTCAGGCGACCTCTGATTTAATGGATGAGGTCGCACTCGAAGAGATTAATGCTGCGATGGTGCTTGAACGCGCTGGTGCATCAAAGAGTTCTATGTATCACTTCTTCGAAGATTTCAGTGATTTACTGGAAGCGACTTTCTTATATCGCTTTGGTGAAACTGTGAGAATCTCAATTTATGTGATTGAAAAAATCATCAAGAATTCCACAACAAAGGATGAGTTTTTCTTCGCCTTAGATCGGCTGACCGCAACTACACAGGCCCGCGAGAATGAATCCATTCGCTTTATGCGTGCACGTAAGTTGGCTCGAAGCGAGCGCAGTGCAAACTTTAGGAGCTCACTTGGTGAATTGCAGCAGCAGTTAACCGATGCCTTGACCCTGGCATTTGCGCAGGCGCAGGAAAAAGGGTTTTTAAATAAGAGCTTTGAAGCCAGAACTGGTGCAGTGTTTATTCAGGCATACACACTGGGCAGAATCGTTGATGACATTACGACTACCCACATGAATGATGCGGACTGGGAGAAATTGATCGGCCGGATTGCCCGCGAGGTGTTGGGGTAGTCAGAACTCTGTGGGTGCTTTGCGGACGTTCTCAGAAATAGTTCAGGTAAATAGGCTTTTATTCAGGGGTTGGTCTTCTCGAGGGAGATACACACGGTACGCAGCAAGAAGTGAGGGTATGAGATGAAGCGGGCGCTGCTAATAGCAGGAGGCACTGTGGGGGGTCTTGGTGCTGTGTTGGCGATTACGCCACCGCAGTTGTCCGCCACTAGCACTATTAACATCGCTGGTGGTTCTGTAATTGGTACGACGGGGACAAGTTCTTCAGCGTCTGCTTCATCATCTTCAACTTCTTCAGCAACAACTGGCAGCTCTTCAAAGCCAGTTGCGACAAAGAGTGCCGGTGCAACCAAGAAGGCAACAACTAATCCGGCAGCAACAAAGAGTGCAACAGCCACAAAGAGTGCAACAGCCACAACGCAACCATCAGCTTCTGCCTCCGCTTCAGCGAGTCCAAGTGCGAGTGCGACTAAGACAACTGCACCTGTTACATCAACGGTAAAGGATGGAACATTTACCGGGCCATCTGTGTATGTGAATTACGGAAATGTTCAAGTGCAGATCACCGTTGTAAACGGTCGCATTACCGACGCCATTGCCGTTAAGGCACCAACTGGAAAAAATGATCGATATACAAATATGGCTGTGCCGATTTTGAAGCAACAAACATTGAAAGCCCAGAGCGCAAATATTCAAGGTGCATCTGGTGCTTCATACACAAGCTATGGCTGGTTTAAGTCATTGCAGGGAGCGCTCGCCGACGCTGGTTTCTAAGCGGGTAGGGTTGGGTGCATGAATCACTTGCGTCGACAGTTTCCTGTATGGGGAACTATTGTGGATGTGGATTGTTATTCGCAGTTTGTCAGCGATGCAGATTTAAATGAAGCTATGAAAGAAATGATTGATTTCTGCCAATTAGTGGATGAGAATTTTTCAACATACAAAGATGGCTCATGGATTACACGTTTGCGCCAAGGAAAAGTTGCGATTGAAAACTGTCCTGATGATGTGATTGAAGTCTGGGATTTATGTGCACAGGCAAAGTGGTTAAGTGATGGAGCTTTTGATCCATGGGCTGTCGAAGGTGGTTTTGATCCATCTGGGTTAGTAAAAGGATGGGCGGCCGATAAGTGCGCCAACATCTTGGTTGCAGTCGGGGCAGAGCATGTGCAGGTAAATGCTGCAGGTGATGTTGCGTTGCGCGGTGGATGGTTTGATTCATCAACTGAAGAAGTGAAGCCGTGGTCAATAGGTGTTGTAAATCCTGACAATCGCTTGGAAGTTGTGAAGGTGTATGAAATTACTGATGGTGCGATTGCAACATCTGGAACATACGAACGTGGTGCTCACATTAAAGATCCACACACAGGGTTGATTGCAATTGGCGCACAGTCTGCAACAGTTGTTGGAGCTGAGGGTTGGTTGTGCGATGCGATGGCAACTGCAGTAATGGTGGGCGGAACAGATAGCGCACAATGGTTTGGGCAGCCTGAGCTTCAGGGATATCAGGTGTTCGGGGTAAATCGGCATGAAGATTCTGCCTGGGAGATTTAAGATGCTCACTATGCGTAAACGACTGTCTGCACTAATCGCGATTGTTTTTGCCTCAATTTCGCTGGGGTTGGCACCTGCTTACGCCGTAGATGAGCGCGTGATCGATGTTGTTGCAGTTAATTGGAACGGGTCAGCATCAGCGATAGGTAAGCCGCAAAGTATTGCTGGGGTTATTAATACCGAAGTAAATGCAGATTGGAAAAAGTTTACGACGATGGTTGGTGCGACAAAAGATCGCACAATTTCATTTAAAGCTGGCAAAGTTTTGGATACCCCAATCACGCTGCTTTCGAGGATGTCCTGCACGGGATATGCCGCTTCTGATTTCATGACATCAATTCGACCTGAGGCATATAAGCGTTTGGGAATTGCTGATTATTCAAATCGTTACTTGGTTGTGTATGCACCAAAAGCTGGGTGCGTGTGGTCTGGCCGTGCCGAGCTAGGTGGGCCAAAAAGTACAAGCGGTACATTGATTTTGCATGATAGTGAATCATCATTTGTGATTACTCACGAACTTGGGCACGCACTTGGCTTAGGGCACTCAAACTTTTTGCGCTGTGACAACTCAGCCTTTGATGGAGCTTGGTCTAGTACATGTAAAGCTGTTGAATACGGCGGAACCATTGATGTGATGGGAAATGTTGAAACTTCATCACCGCTCAGTACGTATCACCAGTGGCGCATGGGATTAATGGATGATTCACAGATTAAACAGGTGTGGCAATCAGAAAACGTGACCTTGTCACCAAGTGATTTCGCAAATGGCATTAAGGCGGTATTTATCCGTGATGGAAAAGCTGCTTACTGGATTGAATATCGTCGAAAGACAGATGGTGTTCAATACAAGCCAGGTCTTGCGATCTATCGAATAGATCCACCACCCATTTCTTCAATCGTTTCTCCAAATCCTGAAGATTCAACTGGTTCCGAATTTGGATCTCTACTTGGTACAGATGTGTGGATGCTTAATTTAGATACCTACAAATACACAACATCCAGCTCTGTTTCAGGTTCTATGACCGCAACAACTGCCACAACATATTCAGGAAATGTTTCCTTTAGCGCGGTTGCATCTGAAACAAATGCAGTAGTAACTATTACTAAAAAGGCGGATGTAACACCGCCGCCAACACCGGTATTAGTACCTGTTGCACAGTGGCAATCCCCCAACATGGTGATCATCGCACCGGGCAATGAGGATGCAGATACTGCAATTACGGGCTTTGAAGGACAAATCGATGGTGTTGTCCGAACATTAAAGGCATCAGATGTTGAAGGCTGGGCTCCAACCTATTTAAGTCCATTTGTTGCACCGAAGACTGTGTATTTACGAGATTTGCCTGAGGGTAGTTACTCATTTGCTCTGCGTTCAATCGATGTTGTGGGCAACAAAAGTGAATGGTCCAAGCCAGTAAAAACTGTCATTGATCGCGTATACCCCGTTGTCACCAATAACTTTGTTGTAAGCGCTGCAAATACCAAAGAATCAACCGTGGTGTGGAAAGGTGCAACAGATGCGGGCGCTGGAATTTGCCAGGCTAATGTTCTTGATGAGGATGGACTAGTAATTCAATCGACCTCTGCCAAGAATGCTCCAGCTTTTATCTTAAAAAGTGGTGAATCACTTACTGGTATCGCCCAAGTATTTGACTGTGCTGGTAACGGCCAAAGCGGTGAATTAAGTATCACCAATAGTTTTATTGCTGCTTCTAAATCCTCTCGTACTGGTAAATGGACATCTGCAACAACGCCATTTGGTGCTGGTTCCCTTAAATGTGTCGGTAAATGCACCGCATCAATTAGCACATCAGGAAAATTTCATGTGCTGCTAGGTGCTGGTAATGCGACAATTGAAATTGGTGGAAAGAAAGTTGCCTCAGTTTCACAGGGCACAGCAAATTCAGTATTTAACAGCAACACAATTGATGCGGGTGCTACTAAAAAAGTTGTACGTATTAGCGGTAGCAACTTTGTATTGGTTGGCTTAAGCGCGATCACAACAACTCTCGGAGCGCTCAAGGGAATTGATCGCGCACCAGCAATAAACGATCCATCATTGTCAGATGACAAGCAGGCAAAGCTTGCACAGTTAGGCTTTAGAGCAGATGATTTCAGTCAAGAGTGGACCGTGTTACCAATGGACGGTGGAACAAAACTTGATGATCCATCTCTTGACTTGTGCAGTGGCACTTTCCCCTCTGAAAGAGATCGCGTACAACGCCGCCAAATCGCCGCTACAAAAGAAGGTTCAACCTTCACTTTTTTATCATCTGAGGTTGTTAAGTACTCATCTGCAGCAGCAGCCAGTGCGGCGCAAAAAGAGTTAGTTAAAGTCTTAGCCCAGTGTCAGCTGGATAAGGGTTATAAAAATGCAGCCGGAGCACTCGTTCCCTATGAATTTAAGACGCTAAAAAACATTCCGGCCGGGGTAGTTTCAGAAAGTAACCGAGTATTTGTCTATGCAGTGATTGATTCGGGTGAGGATGCCAGAACTCTGTTGGGCTTCTACCAATTTAATGGTGACACCTTCACAGGCTTGTATGTCATGAACTCAAATGGCTTTAGTGATGCTCAGGTTGCAAAGTGGCTAAATGTTGCGGTCACAATGGCGAATCGGCTACAACAAAAGTAATTAAGCAGAAAGAGCGTTGAGCGTTTCGACTTCATCGCTAGTTAGCTCAACAATCTGAATGATCTCTTCGAGCTGGGCAACTGTGCGGGCTGAAGCAATTGGAGTACTAACTGTTGGTTGTGCTCGAAGCCAGCCTAGAGCGATTGCACCTAAAGGAGCGTTATGCGCCTTAGCGACTTCATCCATCGCTGTTAATACCGCGTAATTCTTATCTGTTGCATATTCCCTTGCACCAGCTGCGCGCTTGGAATCTACTTCAGTGATTCCTGGGCGGTACTTTCCAGTTAAAAATCCGCGGGCGATTCCGTAAAAGGGGATATTTGATATTCCTAAATCTGCAACAGTGGCTGCCATTTCAGCTTCATAGTGCGTGCGATCAACCAAGTTGTATAAATCCTGAACAGCAATGTAAGACGGCAAGTTGTTTTCTTCGCTGAACTTGATTGATTCACGAAGCCGGGCTGGTGTGAAATTAGAGGCTGCGATGTAGCGCACCTTGCCTTCAGCAATTAATTGAGCATATGCGCCAAGGGTTTCTTCTAGCGAAACTGTCTCGTCATCTGCGTGGCTGTAATACAGATCAATGTAATCAGTCTGCAAGCGATCTAACGATTCCTCGCACGCAGCAACAATGTTTCGTGCAGATAACCCAGGTCGGCGATCCATTTTAGAAACTTTTGTTGCGATCACCATATCTGCGCGATTGCCACGAGATTTCATCCATGAGCCAATAACAGATTCTGATTCTCCGCCAACGTGGCCTTCAACCCACTGGTTATACATATCTGCAGTATCAATAAAGTTTCCACCATGGCTGCGATAAGCATCCATTACCAGGTGACTTTCAGCCTCTGTTGCGTTGCCACCGAAGATGTTGCTGCCTAGGCATAGTGGGTGAACTACTAGGTCGGATTCTGGAATAGTGATCATGTCCAGATCGTACTTCATAACAATTACTCAGCTCTATCTGGTTAAATATCATCATGCGAAAGATGCTCTTGATTGTTGTAGCCGGGCTACTGTGTTTTACTCTTGCTTCACCTGCTCATGCATTGGTTAAAGCCGGATCTAAATGCTCAAAGCTAAATGCAACAGCAACTGTTTCAGGTAAGAAATATACGTGTATTAAATCTGGCGCAAAATTGGTGTGGAACAAAGGTGTTATCGTGAAAAAAAGTACAACTTTAAAAGCAGGAGTCTGTCCTCAAGCCAGCGCATTGGATGCAAGTTCTGGAATCACGGTTGCTAGAGCAAATACATTAATTGGCATGAAAGAGATTGACGCTGAAAGCTGTGCGTCACTGTTGGAATGGGGATACCGAGTGGTCGCTCGGGATGGGGAAGATTACCCAGCAACCCTTGATTACAGGCTTGATCGCGTAAGTGTGACCATCAAAAACGGGCTCATCTCTAGAGCAGATGTTGGTTGATCGCGTAGAATTTAACCCTGCGACCACACTTGGTATGCAAGACCTCTGGGAGAGATCATGCGCAAGAAAATTGGAAACCATGTAAGAGTTTCATTAATCGTCCTGTTGACTGTTTTTTCTCTCAGCTCAACAATGGTGCCAACAACAGCTCTTGATCTTGGCGCTAAGGCGAAATACATCATCTCTGTGACACCATCGGCAAAGGCTGCGATTGAAGCAACTGTTGTCAAAAATGGCTGGAAGATTGATTCCAAGTACAACTATGTATTTGATGGTTACGTTGTAGAACTCCCAAAGCTTGTTGCCGGTCTGCTTTCAAAAATTCCTAACGTATTAACCGTTGAAGAAGATATGCCAGTAATGGGTCTTGCAATTCAAAATACCCAAAGCCCTACACCTGCCTGGGGAATGGATCGTGTTGATCAACGTGAAAAAGTTGGATTAGCAGGTTCTGTTAGTGCATACGGATACAGAAGCGCAGGTGCCGGGGCCACAATTTATATTGGTGACACTGGTATTTACCCACATAATGATTTAGCCGGACGTATTTCAACATCTGGATACTCTGTAATTACAGATGGAAATGGAACCGTTGATTGCAACGGTCACGGTACACACGTTGCTGCTACAGCAGCTGGTACAAAGTATGGACTTGCAAAAAATGCCAAGGTTGTTCCAGTTCGAATATTGAACTGCTCAGGTAGCGGAACATATGCAGGCGTTATGGCAGGCCTTGATTGGATTCTTAGTCCAGAAAACCCAAACCCAAAAACCCAAGCTGTATTGAATTTAAGTATTGGTGGAGGTTATTCAGCAGCAATTAATGCTTCGATCTTGCGTTTAACAAATGCTGGCATCACAGTTGTTGCTGCTGCAGGTAATGAATACACAGATGCCTGCACCAGATCTCCAGGAAGTACACCAAGTGCAATTACTGTTGGTGCAATTACTTCGGCAGATGTACCGGCAACTTATTCAAACCAAGGCAAATGTGTTGATATTTTTGCACCTGGTTCAGGCATTCTTTCTGCATGGATTGGCGCAGCAGACGCAACAAATAACATCAGTGGAACATCGATGGCGACCCCACATGTTGCGGGCGCAGCAGCGATTTATTTAGGCTTAAATCCGACGGCTTCTGTTGCACAGGTTGCTCAATATTTAGATGCTGAATCAACCAAGGATGCTTTAACTGGCCTCAAGGTAGATACTGTAAATAAGTTGCTGTATGTATCACCAACAGATGGTGGTGCTGCGATAGTTGCTCCAGTTGTTGCACAAAAGAGCGTCACAAATATTACGCATCAATCTGCAGATGTGTTAATTGATGTTAATCCAGGTTATGCACCAACTACTTTGAGTTTTGAATACAGCACCACTGCAAACTTTGTTGAAACAGCAACAGCAACTGTTCTACCAGGAATGGTTGATGGTGGTGCACCAACAACTGCATCTGTGAAGCTAACAGGATTGACTGCACTGACTACTTACTCTTTCCGTATTATTGGAGTTAATGAGTCAGGTCGCACCGTAAGTACAATTGGATCTTTTGCAACTTTGGCTCCACCAGTTACAGCACCGATTGCCCGAATTGCAGCTGCAACAAATGTGACTGCATATAGCGCAACACTCAACGGCGTAGCACAAGCTGGTAACGCTCCGACCAAGGCCTACTTTATGTACGGTACTGATCCTGACTTTAAAACAAACACACAGACAATTTCTGCTATTCCTTTTGACATCAGTGGTGGAACTAATTTCTACAATATTTCGCTGAATGTTTCCTTCTTAGATGGTGGCAAGAAGTACTACGTCAAGACAGTTGCAATCAATTCAACTGCTACAACTCATTCTGATGTGATGACATTTGATACACCGGTCGCACCAGGCCTAGCGCCAGTAGTTACTTCTGAGAATTCAGCATTCTCAAAGCCAATTATGGAAGTTGTCGGAACTGTAAATCCACAGGGCCAGACAACTAAGGTTCGATTAATTGTCGGAACGGAGCAATCTCTAACTAGTGCGCCACGCTATGTTGACGCTCTTAACTCCCCATTCACCGGTGTCGATGTTGTCAAAATAATGGCTTTGACTCCAACTCTTACTCCTGGAGTACGTTATTACTACGCTTTTGAAGCTTCCAATGCTTCTGGAATCACTAGATCCGCACCTCGATCTAACGTATTGGTCCTTGAGCCAAAAGTAATTTCTAATTCAACTGCATCAGTAACTAGCACTAGTGCTCAACTGAAGTCACTTGTAAATGCTGGAGCGAGTAATACTCGACAGTCATTCATTTGGGGTACTGATCCAACTTTGACTGTTGGAACTGAAATTAATGGAACTCCATTTACTCTTACAAACGCACTAGATACAACTATTGTGGCTCCGATTACAGGGCTAACAGCTTCTACAACGTACTATTTCAGGTCAAAAGTACTTTCTTATACAGGACCATTCGTCGGAACGAAGTTTGGACCAATCAACACATTCACAACCCCAGCTGTTGTTGTCACACCAACACCAACACCAACACCAACACCAACACCAACACCAACACCAACACCAACACCAACACCAACACCAACACCAACACCAAC